>CAMBBT010000080.1 GCA_945864455.1 Polynucleobacter meluiroseus
CTTATTACTACACCCCAAGTGGAAAATCGATTCAGGCGTTTGGCGTTAAACCCGATATCCCAGTTGATCAAAATAAAGAGGGTGATCCAGACGACGTATTGATCACCCGGGAAATCGATAGTGAAAAACATCTACGCAATAAACAATCAGCTGAAGATAAGCTGATTAAAGATCGAGAGAAACGTCGCCTTGAAGAGTTACAGCGCATTGAAGAAAAAAATGCCAAGAAAACTCCCGAAGAAAAAGAAAAGGATAAGAATAAGAAGCCGCCTGAGCTTGGTAGCGCAGATGACTTCATGCTCTCACAGGCTCTTGCATTTATTAATGGTCAGCCGGTGAAGCGCTCTTCATCCAAGCTTGAGTAATTTACTAGTCTGCACATGAATGATGAGCAGTTACTTCGATACTCAAGGCACTTACTGCTTGAGGAAATCGATGTTGCAGGCCAAGAAAAGCTCTTAAGCTCTCACGTCCTAGTAATCGGTGCCGGCGGCCTGGGAAGTGCAGCAGCCCCCTATCTCACTGCTGCTGGTATTGGCCATATTACGCTGATGGACCACGACCAAGTTGAGCTAACCAATCTACAGCGCCAAATTATGCACACTGAGAAAAGTATTGGCAAGAGTAAGGTGAGCTCTGGAAAGCAATTTTTAGAACAGCTTAATGCAGGTATTCAGATTGAAACCATAGAGGCCAAAGCAACAGCAGCGCTTCTAGATGAGTTACTTCCCAGCGTTGATATTGTTTTGGATTGCACTGACAACTTTGCAAGCCGCCATTTAATTAATGCGAGCTGTGTGAAGCATCAAACTCCATTGGTTTCTGGATCAGCACTCCGCTTTGATGGGCAAATTAGCGTATTTGATCCACGCAATTTAGTATCACCTTGTTATGCCTGCATCTTCTCACCGGATGAAAATTTTGAAGAAGTCAGCTGCTCTTCAATGGGAATCTTTTCACCGCTGGTGGGTATTATTGGCGCTATGCAAGCAGCACAAGCGATACAAGTGCTGATTGGTTTTGGGGAGGCTTTGGTAGGTCGTATGGTGCTTTGGAATGCTCGCACAAGCCAAATAGATCAATTCAAAATTTCTCGCAATCCCGAGTGTTCGGTTTGCAGCAAAGCGCATTAAGCCATTAAACGCTCTAAGGCTTTAGCTTGCTCTTCCGGCTCATAAGCCTTTAGGACTTTTGGGACGCGGGACTTTAATAAGCCTACGTTCGCTTTTAATATCTCGCGCTTGACCAACAATAGCTGACTAAAGTGCATCGAGAAGTCGGTCAACCCCATACCAAGCAATAACCTCGTTAGGGAAGGATCACCAGCCATCTCACCACATACCGCAATTGGTATATTGGCGCGTTTCGCTTGCTCAATAATATTAGCAAGCAAATGCAAAATTGCTGGATGCAAGGGATCGTATAGATGAGCCACGGCATGATCTGCGCGATCAATGGCTAAGGTGTACTGAATTAAATCGTTTGTACCAATGGATAAAAAATCAAAGCGATTGATAAACAGAGGCAAAACGAGAGCGGCGGCTGGAACTTCAATCATGGCGCCCACTTGAATATTGGGATTAAATGACTGACCACGTTGATGTAATTGCTGCTTGGCTTTTTCAATTAAGCGGAAAGTCTCATCAATTTCTTTGGCATGAGCCAACATCGGAATCATGATACGAGCCTGACCGAATGCAGAAGCCCGCAAAATTGCCCGCAGCTGAGTCAAAAAGATTTCTGGCTCAGTGAGAGACCAACGAATTGCACGCAAGCCTAATGGTGATGTACCAGTTTGAGAGACGTCGCTACCGCCAGCACCCAATGCTTTATCGGCACCCACGTCAATTGTTCTGATATTGACTGGCAAACCATGCATCAAGTCCACCACGCGGTGGTACTCTGAAAATTGTTGCTCTTCGTCTGGCAACGCCTGCTTGCGATCCATGAATAGAAACTCAGAGCGGAATAAACCAACCCCTACAGCACCCAATTTCAATGCCTGAACGGCATCCTCGGGTAATTCAATATTGGCAAATAACTCAATCTCAACGCGGTCAGCTGTTTCAGTTTTACTATGCTTGAGTTGCTTTAGCTTACGAGCCTCTTTTAAATTCAGCGTTTGTAGCTTTCGGTATTCCTCAAGCAGATTCTCATCTGGAGCAACGACTATGACGCCTTGCTCGCCATCTAAGACTAACCAATCCCCATGGCGAATCATTTCACTAGCATGACGGACTCCCACTACCGCAGGAATCTCCATGCTGCGCGCCACAATAGCAGTATGGGATGTCTTACCACCGAGGTCTGTTACGAAGCCCGTAAAAGCAGAATCCTTGAAGCGCAACATATCGTGGGGCGCAATATCGTGAGCCACGATAATAGAATCAACACCAAGATCACCGGGTGACATGATGTCAGCACTATCTAGCGAATCCTTTTTCTGAGCATTTAAGGCTTTCACGACGCGCTCAGCGACTTGCCGAATATCGCTGGCACGCTCCTTTAAATAAGGATCTTCGATGTCAGCAAACTGCTCTAACAAGTCATTCAATTCAGTTGTTAGAGCCCAGGCAGCATTCATGCGCTGGGAGCGAATCAACTTTATTGGCTTCTCAGCCAAAGCAGGGTCAGCAAGAATCATCCCATGCACATCCAAGAAAGCAGCCATCTCTTGGGGAGCATCTTTGGGCAAGCCCTGGCGGAGCTGATTGAGCTCTTGGCGAACTTGCTCAAAAGCATCTAATAACTTCTGCGCCTCAACCTCTTCCTTACCAGGCTCAACTAGATAATGGCTAACCTCAAGTGCTGCACGCGAAATCAGTACCGCCTTGCCGATGGCAATGCCTTTGGATACCGGAATTCCGTGTAAGGCAAAAGTCATGCTTATTCGCCTTCACCAAAGCGGTTGTGAATTAATTCTGTCAAGGCTTGCATCGCTTCATCAGCTTGATCACCAACAGTCTCGAGTATTACCGTGCTACCAATGCCAGCTGCCAACATCATGACTCCCATAATGCTCTTAGCATTAATTTGACGCCCATTACGTGACAGTAGTATTTCACATGGAAATTGAGCGGCCAATTGAGAAAGCTTGGCAGAGGCCCGGGCATGTAAACCCAATTTATTGATGATCTCAATTTCAGCTACTGGCATTGTGTATAGAACTCCTCAATTATTGCTCTGCAACTTTTGCGCCAAGCCGTAAGATTCCATTTTGACCGCCAACAAGTGCTTTTTGAGCTAGATCTTCCAAACTCTCTCCACGATGGGTAATACAACGCATCAGCATGGGGAGATTTAACCCTGCAAGTACAACAACTGGCGCGCTTAACCCAGATAAGGGGCCAAGAGCTTCTAACTTAGAGGCTACGTTAGCTGGTGTTGCACCCATCACATCGGTCAAAATCAGAATACCGTTACCGGTATTTACAGCATAAGCTGCTTTCATGACTCGATCAAAGCTGGCTTTAGTATCCTCATAGGGAGGGATATCAACTGCTCTCACAAGCTCAGGCGAAGCGCCATAGGTATGTTCAGCAAATCCCAGCATTGCGCTAGCAACCGGTGTATGAGCAACAATGACAATTCCAACCATATTATGACAATGCTTTCTCAAGTGCTTTTATAAAAAATTGTGAAACATCAAACCCACTTTGCTCAGTAATTTCAACAAAACAAGTAGGGCTTGTAACATTAATTTCTGTAAGGTAACCGCCGATTAAGTCTAGTCCAACCAAGAATAAACCACGCTGATTAAGAATCGGCGCAAGTCTTTCTGCAATCCTCTTCTCAGCCTCAGTCAATGGCATCGCCACACCTTTGCCACCAGCGGCCAAATTACCGCGAATCTCATTCCCCTGGGGGATGCGTGCCAGACTAAAAGGGACTACCTCACCACCAATGATCAAAACCCGTTTATCGCCTTGTGCTATTTCTGGCAAAAAGCGCTGTACCATCAGGGTTCTAGCACCATTTTCACCAAGCGTTTCAACAATACTGGCTAAATTTAAGCCATCCGACCCAACACGGAAAACGCCCATTCCGCCCATGCCGTCCAGAGGCTTAATGACAATATCGCGATGTGTTTGATGAAACTCCTCAATTGCACTAAGTTCACGCGTCACTAATGTTTGCGGAATGAGTTCTGGAAATTCAGTGATAGAGAGTTTTTCTGAATGATCACGCACGGCCGCAGGATCATTGAATACTTTTGCACCCTGACGGACTGCTGCGGATAACAACCAAGTGATATTGAGATATTCAATATCAAATGGCGGATCGGTGCGCATCAAAACTGCAGAGAATGCCTTGAGGGAACGTGACTCCATTGAACCCAGTTCAAACCAAGAAGAAGAGCTCGGCTTAACTGCAAGAGTTTGACAATCCGCAATAACGTGATCATCTTTCCATAAAATATTACGGTTCTGACAAAACCATAGACGATGGCCTGCTGCTTGAGCAGCACGCATCATTGCCAAAGTAGAATCTTTTTTTATCTTAAAAGATTCGAGAGGATCAGCAATAAATAGAAAGTCCATATTGTTCCGGATTAATTAATCCACTTCAGCATCAGGATCGGTACGCTCAAGCTCTAATGAAGCTGCGAGCAATGCTAAGCGCGCAACTACCCCATATAAATAAAAACGATTTGGAGCTGCACTACCTGGCTTAGCATTCATATCAGGCATTGAGTTTTGTTCAAAAGCGAGGGGTACAAAATGCATACCAGGTGCATTCAGATTTTCATCGGGACCACGATCGGTATGAACACGATAGAAGCCACCAATCACATAGCGATCAATCATGTATACCACTGGCTCTGCTACCGCTTCATTGACCTTCTCAAAGGTATACACACCCTCTTGAATCAATACGTCACTGACTTCTAAGCCCTCTTTAACCACACTCATCTTATTACGGTCTTTACGGTTTAAGTCCTTGAGCTGAGAAGCATCGTTCACTACCATGATGCCCATACCATAGGTACCAGCATCTGCCTTCACAACGACATATGGCTTGTCTTTAATGCCGTATTCACGATATTTTTTAGCTGTCTTTTTCAGGATTTGCTCTACTGCTGTCTGAAGCTCTTCCTCACCTTTGCGCTCATGGAAATTCACATTGGAGCAGCTTGTAAAGTAGGGATTAATCATCCAAGGATCAATATCTACTATCTTAGAAAACTTCTTAGCCACCTCTTCATAAGCCGCAAAATGATTGGACTTACGACGGACATGCCAACCAGCATGCGAGCCAGGCAATAGATATTGCTCATGCAAGTTTTCCAAAATCGGTGGGATGCCAGCAGATAAATCATTATTCAAGAGAATGGAGCATGGATCAAAATCTTTCAAACCCAAACGTTGCTTTTTCAAACCCAAGCGAGAGAGAGGCTCCATCAAGAGACGATTACCTTCTGGCAGCTCAATCCAAGTCGGCTTTTTAATCTCTTCTGAAAAAGTACCTAAGCGAACATTCAGACCAGCTTGACGCAAGATAGACGACAGACGCGCAATATTTTGCAAGTAGAAAGTATTGCGAGTGTGGCGCTCTGGAATTAATAATAAATTTTTAGCTTCTGGGCAAATCTTCTCAATTGCAGCCATTGCGGCCTGAACTGCTAAAGGCAACATCTGCGGCGAAAGATTATTAAAGCCGCCTGGGAAAAGATTGGTATCAACCGGAGCTAGCTTAAAGCCTGAGTTACGCAAATCAACAGAGCAATAGAACGGCGGGGTATGTTCTTGCCATTCCAGCCTGAACCAACGCTCAATGGTTGGGGTCGCTTCTAGAACCTTTGACTCTAATTCGAGCAAAGGACCGCTTAAGGCAGTGATGAGATGTGGAACCATTCCACCATTGTAAGATTATTAAAAGAAAGACGCGGGATCCTAGGATCCCGCGCTTAAAACTAGGCCACGAATGAAAGCAGCCCAGTGAGGGGTAAATCTACAGATTAAGACTCGTAGGCAGCCTCACCATGTGAGCTGATATCCAAGCCTTCGCGCTCTTCTTCTTCCTTGACACGCAAACCAATCACCATATCGATTAATTTGAATGCGATGAAAGAAACTACGCCAGACCAGATCAGAGTAGTAATCACACCTTGAGCCTGAATCCACAATTGGCTAG
>CAMBBT010000081.1 GCA_945864455.1 Polynucleobacter meluiroseus
CACTAAATCATTAAGATCGGCACCAAGAGATATACACAAGTCTCTCACCCAATCGTACGTTAATTGAGATGTCTTCATGTCAGAATGAACAGCTTCTTTGATTGGACGCATACCTTCAGGAGTAATGCAGCGGTAATTACCTGTCATTAGCATGCTCCATTTAGCCAGCGGTACAAATACTGACTCGAATACCTTAAGCTTGACTGGTAGCTCTATCATTTCCCCATCTACATCAAACCTCACCGCCTCAATATCAGCAGCAATTTTGCGCAGCATATTAGTGTGCTCTTTTGACTCAAACCGAGCAGCTTTAAAGTTTGTCGGTAAACGTACCTGCAATACATTAACTCCCTCTTCTGGAGGCCTAAAAGCTTGAGCATCTGGACTGCATAAGGTCATGAATCGAGGATCAAACTTATCCCAAACCTCAGGAGTAGTGTAGCAGTCAAGATAGTCGTTAACATTTAAACCTGGAATACGGTGCAGGTAAGGTAGTGGCGGCATATTCATGATGGACATAGTTGGAATCTGCTGAACTGCTACAGTTTCTAATAGGTCGCTAACGGTAGTGGCCCCATATTGAGGTTCTTGCATTGCCAAGACCACCAAATCAAAGTTTGCTGTCGCGACATTTTCTGGAGTAGCGGCACTAATTCTGCCTGGCAAATTACGAGAATCAATTTCAACTAATGTTTCCCGACCCTTCACTGGCAAGCGAACACGCGTTCCTAAAGAATTAATTAGATCTACCTCTGCTGGCAAACAGACTAAGGTTGTATCATGTCCTGCTAAGGCTAACTTACTTGCTAATAAGGAGCCATAGGAGGCACCAAAGATCAGAATATTGAAATGCTTTTTTGAACTGGCTTGCATTTAGTACTCCCCCCCCCAACATGGTGAATGTCTCCTCCAGCCATTAACGATCTAGGACAGGATTTTTAAGTAGGAAGAGTTAATGTATAGAGCAATGATTAGCGGGTATACCTAGTACATACCCGCTCCGTCTCGTAATGCTTGAATCGATGATTTGACTGCTAATCTAGCTAGACCAAGCTGCGCGCTAAGAAGACATCACACTATTGATAGACAAGCTTACTTCAGAAGAGCACAATCAAACGATATATTCGTACTAAATTTAAGCAAGGTATTCAGTACGAGCCCTGAATAGCTGCCGACAGTGGTGCATGCTGTTGATTACCCATTAAAACAAGGCAAATCTATAAAAGCCTATTGGTTGCACAGTAATAGTTAGAGTCAGGGATCTCGCTTACTAGTTTGATCTATATCAAATTCTAATAGGTGAGATTTTGTTAGTAGTGAATTTAACTGGGGGTGTATTGTGAAATTACTGAGACATTATTTCATTAGTAATAATTTAGACGACCTAGAGCTATTCGAAGAACAGTTAGAGAAAGAAAATATTGCAACCGCACAAATTCATGTGCTCAGCAATGACGTTGAGGGAGTACGACAACACCCTCACCTTCATGAAGTCCAATCCTTCATGAAAATAGATATTGTTCATTCTGGATTAATTGGTGCTGCAGTTGGCGCCTGTATTTTTTCAACCATATTGATGCTAACGCATTATTTAGATTGGCATAAATCTAGCGCAGGTTGGATGCCATTTATCTTCCTTGCATTAATTTTGTTTTGGTTTTGCATTTGGGAAGGTGGTTTAATTGGTATTCATCGGCCAAATCATCTATTTGTCCAGTTTAAACAAGCATTAAAAGATGGCTTACATGTTTTCTATGTGGACCTATACCCCTCTCAGGAAGCGATATTAGAACGAATAGTCAAATTGCATCCTCAGGTCAGTTTGGCTGGAACTGGGAAATCTGAACCACATTGGTTAGTTCTATTGCAACAAAAAATAGGAATGATTCGCCACTGCTAAATCATCTTGATCTTTAAATGAGGCTGCCACCATTTAAGTTCAGCCTAATTATTGCCTCTGTACTGGTAATGACATTCTTAGCTGGGGGATTTTTATTTCTATCTAGCCAAGGAAATGATTCACATCCTAGGCTCATTCCAGATCAGGCAATGACTGCATTTGTGGCTCCAAAACCGCTAAAAGAATTTATTCTTACCGATCAAAACAATGATGTATTTGATCTTTCGCGGCTTCAAGGTAATTGGTCATTTCTTTTTTTTGGCTTTACACACTGCCCAGACATCTGCCCAAGCACCCTAACCAGCCTATCTAAGCTACGAGAACAAGTAACCAATGGTGTAAGTGGCAGTAAAAATGCCCAATTTATCTTTATATCAGTAGACCCCGGGCGCGATACAACAGTTACGCTCAAGCAATACACCAGCTACTTTGATCCCTCTATCATTGGTGTAACGGGTACAGAACTAGAATTACGCAATTTAACCCGACAACTCGATGCCCAATTTAGGATTGAAGCTTCGCCAGATAAAAATAATTATCAGGTTTATCACAGCTCAGCGATATTTTTAATCAATCCGCAAGGTCAATACGCTGCATTATTAACGCCACCCTTCGATATTAGTACTATCAGCAGACGCTTTAATGTTCTTAAAAAGATAGATGCCATCAACTCACTACCTTAAAGACCGTGTTATGAAATTACCTATATCAATCATTTTGGGTTTAATTATGAGCTTAAGTTCGGCGCAGATGAGCGCAGCTGAATCTAAGATCAATGTTAGCCATGCCTGGGTCCAAGAGGCACCCCCAAGCGCAGAAGTACTTGCTGGATATATGGACCTACAAAATCAATCCGCACAAGCTCAGACCTTTCTAGGAGCTCGTAGCAGCGACTTCAAATCAGTGATGCTACATCAAACATTAAGTAAAGGGGGTATGACACATATGAAGCACTCCCCCCGCATTGAAATAAAGTCGGGGTCTACGCTGCAATTAACACCTGGTGGATATCACCTGATGCTTATGAATCCTAAAAAAGTATTACGGCAAGGGGATCAAGTGGAAGTGCTGCTTGAATTTCAGGGAGGTTTAGTATTGCCGGTGAAATTGAAGGTTAGTAAAGAACGTCCTTAGGAACCCAGATGAATTTGACCAATAGGCTTGATGCGCTCCGTCACTGTCTTGCCAACACTGCGTAGATCATTACGATCTTGTTGAATTTTATTTGGCATAGCCTCATTATGCGTAACCAAAATAAAGGTAAATAGAATTAATACTAGGCAGACCCCGAAAAGGATCCATACATTTACAGAGAAATATTTCTGATTCATTCAAGATCCTTAAGCTCAAATAAGAAAACTCGAAACATTAGCTACCAAAAAAGACATTACGTGTCAAAAAGGTATAGTCCCCCTCAAGTACACCAATGCCAACGAGAGTTAACAGTAAAAGTGGCGGGACAAGAACAGCATAAATTAAGGCAACTCGCTCCCAAACCATATGCATGAAGAATGCAACAATTAAACCTGCTTTCAACATCATGAAAACGATAATCAAGACCCATCTCAAATAGCCTTCAAAATGAAAATAATCAACAGAGTAAGACAGACCGCTCAAAATAAATAGCAGTGCCCATATCTTGAGGTAAATCCCAATGGGGTGTTGTTTAGGATACTCCATTGTTCCCCCTACCAAAGATAGAAAAAGGCAAAGATGAAGACCCACACCAAATCTACAAAGTGCCAATATAGACCCATGATTTCAACGATCTCGTAATTTCCTTTTCTTCCCGTCATAAACCCAGGGCGATTATGTTCTAAATCACCTCGGTACACTTTGGCAGCAACAATTAAAAGAAATATCACTCCAATACTGACGTGCGTTCCATGAAATCCAGTGATCATAAAGAAAATAGCTCCGAATTGCTGAGCGCCCAAGGGATTAGTCCATGGTCGCACGCCCTCTTCTACAATTAGTTTGGTCCACTCAAAGACCTGCATTCCAACAAATGATGCACCCAAAATAGCAGTGATGATTAGTAGGATAAAAGTAACTTTTCGGTTTTTACGATATCCAAAGTTCACTGCCAACGCCATAGTTCCACTACTACTGATCAAAATGAAAGTCATAATTGCAATGAGTACCAGTGGCAACTCTTTACCAAACAGTGTTAAAGCAAAAACTTCACTGGAATTAGGCCATGGATCTACAGCAGAGATCCGTACTGTCATATAGGAGATTAAAAAAGCGCTAAAAATAAAGGTATCACTTAAGAGGAAGATCCACATCATGACCTTACCCCAAGGAACATTCTTAAATGCTGTTTGATCAGAGGACCAATCCGATGCAAAGCTCTCTGGCCCTGTAAACGGTGATGGAATCACTTCTACGGGTGTTGAATGGGCTTCTGACATTTTGAGATCCTATCTACCGAATTCCGCAGAGTTTTAGAACAAGGTCCAGATTGTCGCCTGCAAACAATAGTCCAAAAAGAACCAACCAAACTAGTAATAAAAAATGCCAGTACGTAGTGCAAAGCTCGATACTGTTTTGCACTTTAGTAATATCTACATTGCTCCAAACCTTGGGTGCAGTCCGACTCCAGGCGATTAATCCTCCCACCATATGCAGGCAATGTACGCCGGTAATCATGTAAAAAAATCCGATTGCTGGAATGGTGATATCAAAATATGCCATTGTGCTTAATTGTCGCCAAGCAAGCACTTGACCGAATAAAAAAACCAGCGTTAAGGCACCACCTAACAAAAGACCAAAACGCATTGCATCCATTTTTCTATGGCGCACTGAATATTGAGCCCACTGCATCGATAGACTACTTAATGCCAACACACCTGTATTAATCCAGAGCAACTTCAATTGCGGTACTGGACGCCAATCCTCATAACCCATTCGGCCGGCATAGGCAATGAGCATCAAAGTAAATAAGACTGCAACAACCCCCAGAAAGAATCGTAGGGCCATTTTTTTAGCATAGGCAGTGGAACTGCGCCCCGCATACAGATTATCTAATTTAGCTTGTTCAGCAGACCAAGGCTGTTCCCTTAATATTTGAAAGATTCCCATTAAATAGAATTCCTCTCTGCCTTAGTGGCATCCGCATCCATCACTACATCACTAGGCGGCACATTTTGAGGTATGAAATCTTTGACGACTCCCGGAACGCTATAGTCATAAGCCCAACGGTAAACCACAGGCAACTGAGAGCCAAAATTACCGTGTACAGGAGGCGTTTCCGATGTCTGCCATTCAAGAGTGGTTGCATTCCAAGGGTTACTATCAGCTACTTTGCCTTTGGTATAGCTACGAATCAGGTTGTAAATAAAGACAAACTGAAAGGCACCAACCACGATGGCAGCAACAGTGATGCCTGCATTTAAGGTCTGGGCTGACTGCGGAATAAAATCGGTTCCGCCAACAGCATAGTAGCGACGTGGCACCCCAAGAAAACCAAGATAGTGCATTGGTAAGTAGACTGCATAGGTGCCTAAGAATGTAGCCCAGAAATGAATTTTTCCAAGTTTCTCATCGAGCATGCGCCCAGTAATTTTAGGATACCAGTGATAGATGGCTCCAAATACAACCATCACCGGTGCAACCGCCATCACCATATGAAAGTGCGCTACGACAAACATCGTGTCAGACAACGGTACGCTTACCGTGACATTGCCAAGAAATAAACCAGTCAGACCACCGTGGATAAATGCGAAAATAAATCCAATTGCAAACAGCATTGGCACACTCAGAATAATATTGCCATGCCAAAGAGTCAAAACCCAGTTGTATACCTTCAGTGCAGTTGGTATGGCGATGATTAAAGTAGTGGTGGCGAAGAAAAAGCCAAAATAAGGATTCATACCACTGACGTACATATGGTGTGCCCAAACCATGAAGCTCAGTGCACCGATAGCAACAATCGCCCAAACCATCATCCGATAACCAAAAATATTCTTTCGAGCATGAACGCTAATCAGGTCAGAAACAATCCCAAAAGCGGGTAAGGCAACAATATAAACTTCGGGGTGTCCAAAAAACCAAAATAGATGTTGGAATAGTAAGGGGCTGCCACCAGAATGCTCACCTTGTTGGCCCATTGACACTAAAGCGGGCATAAAAAAACTGGTGCCTAAAGTGAGATCTAAGAGCATCATGATCGCACTCACAAATAGCGCTGGAAAAGC
>CAMBBT010000082.1 GCA_945864455.1 Polynucleobacter meluiroseus
TTGAGCAGGGCGGAGAAGTGTTACTCAGCGCTGGCTCGATCGGCAGTGTACAAATATTAGAGCGCTCAGGCATTGGTGCTGCTAGCCACCTTTTGGCATTGGGTATTCCGGTGATTGCGGATTTACCGGGGGTTGGTGAAAATCTGCAAGACCATCTGCAACTGCGTATGGTTTATAAGGTCGATGGCATCAAGACCCTCAATACCCAAGCCAACTCTTGGTTTGGCAAGATCATGATTGGCCTAGAGTATCTCTTCAAGCGTTCTGGACCCATGTCGATGGCGCCTTCCCAATTAGGCGCTTTTGCCTATAGCTCACCAGCACAAAAGAGCGCCAATGTGGAGTACCACGTACAACCTTTATCGCTAGATAAGTTCGGTGATGACTTGCATTCATTTAACGCCTTTACGGCAAGCGTATGCAATCTCCGTCCCACATCCCGTGGCAGTGTGCATATCAATTCAGTAGATCCTGAAGCGCCACCAGTCATTTGCCCAAATTATTTATCTACCGAGGAAGATCGCCAGATTGCGGCTGAGTCATTACGCCTCACACGTAAGATTGTGCAAAGCCCGGCGCTCCATCCTTACTCCCCAGAAGAATACAAACCTGGCTCGCAGTATCAAACGGAACAAGATTTGATCAAGGCTGCTGGTGACATCGGAACAACTATCTTTCATCCAGTGGGTACTTGTAAGATGGGGCGTGCTGATGATCCAATGGCAGTGCTAGATTCACAATTGCGAGTCAGGGGTATTCATCATCTACGGGTGGTTGATGCCTCTGCTATGCCGACCATCACTTCGGGTAATACCGCAGCTCCAGCCATGATGATTGCTGAGCGTGTGGCGGAGCTACTTACTGGTGAATAGTTATAAAAGCAATCAACTACCTCTTAGTCATCTTTTACTCGCCTTAGCCATTGTGGCGGTGTGGGGTACTAACTTTGTAGTGATTAAACTTTCTTTAGATGCCTTTCCGCCATTTCTATTTGCAGCACTGCGCTTCACCTTTGCATTCTTACCCTTAGCGTTTTTTATACCAAAGCCTCAAGTTTCTTGGGGTAATCTTTGTGCATATGGTTTAGCTATTGGGGTTGGGCAATTCGGCATCTTATTTTTTGCAATTGATGGAAGAATTTCTCCGGGATTAGCTTCATTGGTCGTTCAGACGCAGGTATTTTTCACCATCGGTCTTGCGATGTTTTTTGCAAAAGAGCGTTTAAGACTCTATCAAGCAGTGGCAGTATTGATAGCGATGATAGGCTTAGGAACTATTGCGCTCCATACGGATAGCGATACGACATTTATAGGATTGGCATTGATCGTTTTTGCAGGACTCTCCTGGGGAATAGGAAACACAGTGAGTCGTCGCGCAGGCTCTATTAATATGCTCTCCTATGTTGTGTGGGCCAGCGCCTTTTCACTGCCGCCACTCTTTCTGATTTCTTGGATTTTTGAAGGCGGTTGGGAGCAGATGAGCACTTCAATCATTTCTGCGCCGATGGGCGCTTGGGCTGGCGTCTTTTGGCAATCCTGGGGCAATACCGTCTTTGGTTATGCTGCTTGGGCTTGGCTACTCTCTAAACATCCTGCCGCAGTAGTAGCACCAGCGCCATTATTGGTCCCAATCTTTGGGATGGGAGCATCAGCTTATTTCTTGAGTGAGCCATTACCTTTGTGGAAAATTTTGGCAGCTGGCTTGGTGATAGCAGGACTGGTTGTGAACTTATTTTGGCCAAACTTAGAAAATTACTTCAGAAAAAAATAGCTCAATTGTGGGGTTTATCATCTTTGCTTGTAAGATTTCATTTCAATGAATGCAGAAGCCCTCGAAAAACTGGTCTTAATGAAAATGCCCTATGGCAAACATGCTGGGCGTGCTTTCGCAGACCTGCCAGGAAATTATTTAGCCTGGTTTGCGAGAGAAGGATTTCCTAAGGGAGAGCTCGGTGAGCTGCTAGAGCTGATGCACACCCTAGATCACAATGGCTTGCGTGGACTATTAGCACCCATTCAACGTGCGCAAGGTTTGAAAGCTAGACAGTCATTACTTTGAGCGATCCAATTTCAGCGGTAGATGAAAATCAATTCCGGTTTTCTGAATAATCTCTTCATAAGAGATAGGTGGGCTCATCTGGGCTTCGTTGGTGTTTTCAATCCAATAAGCCCATGCTAAGTTCTTGCTTGGGTCATATACCAATTTATATAAATGACTGGGAATAGTGACGCGACTACTGCCAATGCTCCCACTATTGCCAGTAGAGCCGGTGTAGACAAAAACATCACCAGCAACTCTTTTCACATAGAGCCGAGTCGGCTCCTCTACATTCTTTGCCCAAATACCCTGATTATTTTGTCTGGCCTGGGGCATCATGTTCGCCAATGAAAAGGACTGGGCCATTGACCGCTCATTCGTCATATCTCCTGCTGGCGCATTATGACCACGGTCATAGCCGCTGCCGCGGTAGTCTGAGAGCAGTGAGCGTTCTGCCAATGGCAGCCTAGCCTCCTCATAAAACTGATTGCTTCGTTTAGGGTGAGGGGCTAATAGTTGCTCTCGACTGAGCTTCTCCACTGTATAGATAGGCTTCTTATCTCTAGGCGAGTAATAAACCGCAAAACTATCAAAACAGAGATCGCGGCCCGCTTCTGGGGTACTAGGGATTTGCTGCTGGGGAAACAGATCTTTGCACCCCTCAAATAAGGCAAAGGCGCTAAAGGGGCTGAGCAGTCCCAGAAGGACGGTAAGGACAAGAAGCTTACGAAGAGTTTCCATAGGATGTCAGTGTAGGGCGAGCAAGAAAGCACCTACTCCTTTTTTGATCCAGGCTAGCTGTGGAGCTAATCAGAATCAAACCCCCATGAGTGAGTTTTCTTTAGATAAAACTCACTTAACTCTAAGAGACGCCGTTAAATTAATGCCTCGCAGCAATTTGGGTTGACTACTACCGGTAGAACTAAGACTGCCTTCGAACACTAGATGTATGGTTTTTGGAGATGATTTTTCCTGCCAAATCGTAAAAAAGTCAGAAAATGACGATTTTTTTACAGTATGAAATTAGTGAGCCCTAACTTTTATAAGCTATTGATTTAAATGAATTAAATATCAATCTTAGAAGGTATCTACGGGAGATCCCGTATTTTGAGATCAAAAAGTTATTGAATTCATCTTTAATATGCTTGACTTGATATAAGAACCTTTTTAGGATGACCTATGTTTTTTAGATATTGCGTTGCAACATAAACTGCTAGTTCAGTTTAAGGGGTGGCGCAAACAAATAGATGAGTAAATGGTTAACAAACAATTTGAGTAAGGCGAAGGATCTACTGGCGCATGCTATGACTCCGGTTTACCGAGTCATCAATAGCGCACTCGTTGTTGCGGTGTTTATGGTGGTAGGTCTTTGGCTATCTGGTAACGGTACCAATGCGGGGGCCTTTGATTTGGCCCGTATCTTGGTTCCGGATGAAGCACGTCATATTGTTTGGAGTAATGGCTTTGGCATGCTCGAGCAATACAAGACCGCAAACGATAGCCCCACCCAGATGGCTGATTCTGAAATTGCTGCCGTGCTTTACAACAAATCCAATCCAATCCCAGCTAGTTTGAACAGTGCTAAGCAGCAAACAGTGGCTTTGTTGATGCCATCAGTTGGACAGATACAGGTCAAATCGATTTCCCATTTGGCTGATCGCATTCCAACTTCTAGAATTGATCCTGAAGCGCTCGATAGTAATTTGATGGGCTCGATTCAGAATCAACGTGCGGTTGCTGATTTCTTTGAGAAGAAATATAAGCTTGATCGCGCCAAGATTGAAGAGTATGTATCGAATACTATTTTGGTTGCAAAAGAAGTCAATATTGACCCAGTACTTTTATTGGCTGTGATTTCAGTTGAGTCAAACTTCAACCCAACTACTAAGAGTCATGCTGGCGCCGAAGGCCTCATGCAAGTGATGACTTCAGTACATAAAGATAAATATGATTTGTATGGTGGCACGACTGCAGCCGTCAAACCCGAAGTAAATATTCGGGTAGGCGCCTATATTTTAAAGTACTTGATTGCCACCGCAGGCTCATTACGCAATGGTTTGAAGTACTACGTAGGCGCTGCCAATGCCGAACATGATGGTGGTTATGCTGACAAAGTCTTGGCCGAAAGAAACCGTCTGATTAGTCTTTGCCAGAACCGCCCCACTAATCGTGTGACTTTAAATGGCAAGGATTTACGCTCTTGATTTAAATAGTATCTCCATTACAGAAGAAATAAAAAGGTCACCCTAGGGTGACCTTTTGACATTCCGCTAAATAGGGCAGATGTGATGTTGCTTAATTGACACCATGCAATTCAACATCAAATACTAAAGTGGCATTTGGTGGAATCACTCCACCTGCACCACGGGAACCATAGCCCATATCCGAAGGAATGATCAGCGTACGTTTGCCACCAATCTTCATACCAGCAACACCTTCATCCCAACCCTTAATGACATTACCAGCACCTAATGTAAAGCTAAACAGCTGGCCACGATCTAATGAGCTATCAAACTTCTGGCCTTTATGGTCAGCTGCTTTCTCATCAAAGAGCCAGCCTGTGTAATGCACATCGACGTGATTGTCGGCTGCTGCTTCCTTACCCTCGCCTACGACAGTGTCGATTTTTTTGAGTTCACTCATGATATTTTTCCTATTTCACACTAATTGACTAGCTAGCTAGTATATTCTGAGCTTTATTAATCCTGATGGAGAGCCTCATTTGGCTCCATTACATGACAAATTATTGGCCCAATTCCGCATACAACACCCTCTTAGTGAGCCCAGATCATCAGCTCTTGGTGACCGATGACTTTTTGCGAACCTATTTACATAGGCCGGAGCTGAGCTTAGTACCAGAATCTTGCGCGATCGAGCAATCCCTCCATCAGCGCTTGATGCAAAACCCCCGTGCCGGTATTGCCGATCATGAAATCGCCACTATGGCCGATGAAGATATACAAGAAAACTACCGGGTCTGGTTGCGCTATCGAGCACGTCTATTAGCTGCAAGCTCTCTAGAGAGTTTTTATATGAGCTTATTCAAGGGTGAGGGCGTGGATGTACCGCCTTTATTTGTGGCCCAATTGGCCCAGATCTTTGTAAGACATATATTAGGAGATCAAGCCCAGCCCCTGGAAGTACGAATGGGTGAATTGTTCTTCAGAACCCAAATGATTACCGTGCTCGAAGACGCGATTGTGATGGGCGCCGATGAAGACACGGTTTCTCGTAATGCTCAAGCGGGTGATACCGGGAATATCATGGATTTACTCAAAGGTAAATCCATGACAATGAGGTCAGCTGATTTGGATGTCTTGCATGAAGAAAATGCTACTGAGTACTGGGATCGAAACGAGGATTTTGATTTCGCAGTACAGCTGAACTTTGGACATGAGCCTATTAATCACTTTTGCCGTGTGCTGGAAAAATGGATAGAGCATTTTCTGGGGGCTAAGGTACGCATTACTCCCATGCAGCAAATTAGTGACCCAAAGTGGTCATGGCATGTTGGCTTAGATGCGGTAGCAACCGAGATTCTGAATAAGCTATATAACAAAGAGTCTGTGGAAGCGGATGAGTTAGAGAAAGTGATCTGCCTGTTTCGTCTGGATTTTATTGATGAGGCAGCGCTAGCGAAAGCACAGGCTGGTAAGCCAGTCTATATGGCAATCGCTATGAATGAGCAAAAGCAACTCAAGCTCAAACCCCAAAACCTCTTGTTTAATTTGCCGCTCGCAAAAGTATCCTAAGCTGACAACCCTTTTTTCTGTTTCCTAATCTGAAAGGCTAGCCATAACAAGGCTGCTGCAGTCACTACAACAGGTAACAGTGATCCTAGGTTAAGGAAGTTCCAGCCCTGTGAGGTAATCAGAGCACCGGACCCAAATGAAGTGAAGGCCATCGTAGAAAAAACACAAAAGTTAATGGCTGCTTGTGCTTTGTCTCGTTCATTAGGCTCGTACGCGGTCATTGCCAAAGAAGTAGA
>CAMBBT010000083.1 GCA_945864455.1 Polynucleobacter meluiroseus
TACTGGTTGCGGGGGCAGGATTTGAACCTACGACCTTCGGGTTATGAGCCCGACGAGCTGCCAGACTGCTCCACCCCGCGTCTGAAGCTGAAATTCTACCATTTTTTGGGGGTCTCTGTCGAGGTTTTCCTGCAATTGGTATATAAAAAAGCGGTTTTTGATGACTGAACTCATCATTTGGCACAGGCCCATAAGGAGTAACATATTGCCACGCAACATACCTTAAGGTTATGAGATGTCAATTAGTAATCCAGAGTTTTCTAGTTCAACACTTCTAAATCCAGTAAAGGTGAGTGGCCCTGGTGGCGAGCACAAAAAAAGTATGGGTGTAATGATGCTTGCAGCAATTGGCGTGGTCTTCGGTGATATCGGAACTAGTCCGCTGTATGCGCTAAAAGAATGCTTTGATCCTACGCATGGCATTGCGTACACCCCAGAAGCTTTATTTGGAGTCATCTCAATGATGATTTGGGCCCTGATTCTAGTTGTGACCGTTAAATATGTATTGTTTGTGATGCGAGCAGACAATAAAGGCGAGGGCGGAGTTCTGTCTTTGATGGCCTTAGCTTTGCGTTCTTTTGACAGAAAATCAAAAGGATATTTATTTTTTATGATCATGGGCATGTTGGGTGCCTGCATGCTCTTGGGTGAGTCAGTGATTACGCCAGCGATTTCCGTTTTATCTGCTGTTGAGGGTATTGAGATTGCTGCCCCGGGATTGCGTAAATTCATTATTCCAATTTCACTTGTGATTTTAGTTGCCCTATTCTTAATTCAGAAATATGGCACTGCTGCAGTCGGAAAATTATTTGGGCCAATTACGCTTGCTTGGTTTTTAGTGCTTGCTGCTCTGGGTTTCTGGAATATTGGTAATGCTCCCGAAATCATTAATGCCTTCAATCCTCTGTACGCAATTGACTTTGTCAGGCTGCATCCAACTGCTGCATACATTGTGATGGGTGCGGTAGTGCTTGTAGTGACTGGTGTGGAAGCGCTATATCTGGATATGGGGCATTTCGGTCGCGCACCGGTGAGATATGCATGGTTATTGCTTGTACTACCGAGCCTTTTGATTAATTATCTGGGTCAAGGAGCTTTAGTGCTCTCCAATCCCGAGGCTATTAAAAGTCCTTTCTATTTAATGGTTCCAGAGTGGGCTTTATGGCCAACAGTAGGTTTAGCTACAGCTGCTACTGTAATTGCTTCTCAAGCCGTCATCTCAGGTGCATTTTCATTAGTAAGTCAGGCAATTTTGCTCGGCTTTATGCCGCGTATGAATATTTTACATACCTCTGACTCTGAGCAGGGGCAAATTTATATTCCAATGGTCAATTGGGCTTTGTTGTTTATGGTGGTCGTCACCATTATTGAGTTCCGAGAGTCCGTGAATTTGGCAGCAGCTTATGGCATTGCAGTGACTTCAGTAATGCTGATCACCACCATCTTGCTAGCAGTAGTGATGTTTCGAGAGTGGAAGATGAATTTTGTATTGGTGGCTGTCATTACAACCGCCTTCTTTTTGGTTGATTTTGCCTTCTGGACTGCCAACTTAATCAAAATTAAAGATGGTGGCTGGTACCCATTGGCTCTTGGCTTACTTTGCTTTATCTGTTTGATTACTTGGTACCATGGCCGTCAAATTTTGCGTCAGCGTGCAATTGAAGGCGGCATCGAACTCAGTAGCTTCATTAACTCCTTGCTTCAACACCCACCTCATCGTGTGGAGGGTACGGCAATATTTTTAACTGCCCATGTGGATTATTTGCCAGTATCTTTTTTACATAATCTCAAGCACAACCATGTATTGCATGAAAGAGTCTTCTTCTTGAAGGTCAGTATTTGGGATGTACCTTATGTAAATGATCAAGAGCGTATTACCCTTAAAGATTTAGGTGGCAATATATTTGTAGTGAGGGCTGTCTATGGATTTAAAGAAACTCCCGATATGGGAACGATTATTAGTTTGATTGAAACTAAATTTAATATGAAATTTGACATGATGGACACATCCTTTTTCTTGACGCGGGATAGTATTGTGCCTTCGGCAATACCAGGCATGGCCCTCTGGCGTGAGCGATTGTTCTGCTGGATGTATCAAAATGCAAGTCATCAGTCTGACTTCTTTAAGATACCTGCCAATCGAATTGTGGAGTTGGGTTCGAAGGTGGAAATTTGAGGGGTCATACTATTCGCTTAACAATATTCCTCACAAGTTTTGTAGTAGCGTGCTCTTTTAGTAGTGCGCTCTTGGCGACCCCCGCTGAAGAGGCTGAGCTTGCCCAGCTAGATAAGATTGAACAAGAGCTTGAACTTCAGCGCGAGTGGGCCAAATATCGCTGGGGTAAGGCTCAATCTGATTGCCATCAGAAGTATTGGGTTAATTACTGTATTGGTAACGCGAGAACGCAATATCGCAAAGAGATAGACCCAATTACCGCACAAGAGATTGCACTTCATGAAGTGCAGCGAAAATTACGTAAGAGCCTAAAGGATCAAGAAGATATTAAGCGCGCTGCTGAAAGAGCCTCGCCTATGAAGGCAGCCGAACGTGTAGATAATCAGCGGGAGTTTGAAGAAAAACAAAAAGCAGCTGCAGTCAGAGCGGCAGATTTAGAGCAGCGCCGTAAAGATGCTCCTAAGCGTGCACGAGAAAATAAAGCAGGCACACAGCTTGATTAATAATTAATTCAATCTATTTTCAACTTTATTACTAGGTAACTCTTGGCCAAAGTCAAAACAGTTTATATCTGCCAATCTTGTGGCGGAGCCTCTGCAAAGTGGCAAGGGCAGTGTCCATCTTGTCAGGAATGGAACACATTAGAAGAGGGTCTGCCTGAGAGCACAGCAAATTCTCGTTTTCAGGGTTTAGCGCAATCCTTACCTAGGCAAAAACTCTCTGCAATTACTGCGCAGGATTTACCGAGATTTAGCACTGGTGTTCAAGAGTTTGATCGCGTCTTAGGTGGTGGCTTAGTTCCAGGTGGCGTGGTTCTTTTGGGAGGTGATCCCGGAATTGGTAAATCGACATTGCTATTACAAGCCTTGGCGGAGATGAGTTCTGCTGGTATGAACGTGCTCTACAGTAGCGGTGAAGAATCAGCAGCCCAAATTGCCTTACGGGCAAAACGGATTGCACTCAACGCACCACAATTAGAGGTCTTGGCAGAAATTCAGTTAGAGAAACTGATTTCGATCATGGATACTGTCAAGCCACAAGTATTGGTAGTGGACTCGATTCAAACTTTGTACTCCGAAGTACTCAGTTCCGCCCCTGGATCTGTGGCACAAGTACGAGAGTGTGCTGCGCAATTAACCAGAGCTGCTAAATCGAGTGGCATTTGTGTATTGATGGTGGGTCATGTTACTAAAGATGGTCACCTTGCCGGACCCAGAGTCTTAGAACATATTGTGGATACTGTTTTGTACTTTGAAGGTGATACCCATTCTTCATTTCGTTTAGTGCGCTCGATTAAGAATCGTTTTGGTGCTGTGAATGAACTCGGTGTGTTCGCAATGACAGAAAAAGGTCTGCGTGGCGTCACTAATCCTTCAGCAATTTTCTTGTCGCAGCATGAGCAAATGGTTCCCGGTGCTTGTGTACTTGTTACTCAAGAAGGTAGCCGCCCCCTATTAGTAGAAATTCAGGCTTTGGTGGATACTGCACACGTTCCTAATCCACGGCGTTTGGCGGTTGGCCTAGAGCAGGCTCGCTTAGCAATGCTCTTAGCGGTTTTGCATCGTCATGCAGGTATTGCTTGCTTTGATCAAGACGTGTTCTTAAATGCGGTGGGCGGCGTCAAAATCTCTGAACCTGCGGCTGACTTAGCAGTGCTGTTGGCAATTCAATCGTCGATTCGAAATCGTGCGCTACCTAAAGAGCTCATCGTGTTTGGTGAGGTTGGTTTGGCAGGTGAAATTCGTCCATGCCCACGTGGTCAAGAGCGTCTGAAAGAGGCTGCAAAATTAGGCTTTACAGTCGCCATTATTCCGAAGGCGAATATGCCTAAGACAAAGATTCCGGGATTAAAAATCATTCCGGTTGAACGAATTGATCAGGCAATTGCTGCAGCAGCAGAATTAAGCTAGGTCTTCTGATTGTATGAGCAGCACTTGCTCTTCGCCAGCAGAAACTTCCATCCAGATCGCTGGAATTTGCGGGAAGGCTTTTTTAAAGTGCTCATACTCATTGCCAATCTCAATCAGAATGGCGCCACGCTCAGATAAGTAGTCGGGTGCATGCGCAATGATTCTTCTAATTAAATCCATACCATCATCTCCGCCTGCTAATGCCAAGACTGGCTCAGAATGATATTCAGCGGGAAGTGCATTCATTGAGTTCGCGTTTACATAAGGCGGATTACAAATGATCAGGTCGAATACGTTATCTTCATTAGGCTCAGGTAACGCATCCCATAAATCACCATCTAATAACTCCACCTGAGAGCTCAAGCCATGACGATCGATATTCCGCGCAGCAACAGATAAGGCCGGCATACTGATATCACAAGCACTCACATGAATATCGGGGCAGGAGAGTGCCAATAAAATCGCTAGTGAGCCATTGCCAGTACATAAATCAAGCGCTTTGCCGTCTGCAGGCAACCACGGCTCTAGAGAGCCAGCGACAATCAGTTCTGCAATCCATGAGCGGGGAACAATACTTTGCTCGCTGCAAAAAAAAGGGATACCCATCAGCCATGCTTCACCCAAGATGTAAGCAAGTGGCTTACGTGAGGCGATTCTTTCGTCAGCAATCAGGACGGCTTTTTTCTCTTGCTCGGCTGTAATGGAATCTTCTAAATGATCAAGCGCCTCAGTTGGACTTAAATTAATCTGTTTACTGACAAGCCAAAGCGCTTCGCTTTGTGCATCAATTGCGCCATGCCCGTAATGTAAGTTTGCTGCTGCTAGTTTCTGTGCAATGTGATTGATACACTGATTGACTGTGAGAGATTGCAAAGGCTCAGGGTCCATGATCGATCAAGTTCAACTGGAAGTAAATTGATTCGCAATTAAGCAATGAGTTGCTCAAGTATTTTGCGATAAATATTTTTAAGAGGTTCTACATCATCAATGATGACGCACTCATTAATTTTATGACTAGTGGCATTGAGGGGGCCAAACTCTACAACTTCTTTGCAAATCTTAGCAATGAAGCGTCCATCGCTAGTGCCACCAGTAGTGGATAACTCCGTATCCAGATTAGCTTCTACTTTGATGGCCTTACGCAATGCGCTAGCTAAGTCGCCATCCTCAGTAATAAATGGACCACCACCCAATACCCAGTCAATTTCGAAATCAAGGCCCGCATTATTCAAAATCTTTTCAAGACGCTCACGTAATTGCTCTGGCTTACTCTCAGTAGAGAAGCGGAAATTGAAATCAATAGTTAGTTCACCAGGGATCACATTGTTTGCACCAGTGCCAGCGTGAATATTCGAGATCTGAAAGCTGGTGGGCTGAAAATATTGATTCCCTTTATCCCACTCTGTTTCTACTAAGGCAGAGATTGCTGGCGCTGATAGGTGAATCGGATTCTTACCTAGGTGAGGGTAGGCAATATGGGCTTGAATGCCTTTAATTTTCAACTGACCTGATAAAGAGCCGCGACGACCATTTTTAATCATGTCGCCAAGTTGATTTACAGAGGTAGGTTCACCAATGACACAGTAATCTAGTCGCTGTCCCTGTTTTTGTAAGCGCTCACACATGATGACGGTGCCATCATTCGCAGGGCCTTCTTCATCGCTGGTGATCAAGAAAGCAATAGAGCCTTGATGATCGGGGTGTGCAGTGACAAATTCTTCAGTTGCCACTACAAAACCAGCAAGCGAGGTTTTCATATCAGCTGCGCCACGACCATAGAGCATGCCATCACGAATCGTTGGAGTAAAAGGATTGCTTGTCCACTTTTCTAATGGTCCGGTTGGTACAACATCGGTATGACCGGCAAACATCAATACTTTGCCTTGGTCACCAGCCTTACCTTTTTTAATTGCCCA
>CAMBBT010000084.1 GCA_945864455.1 Polynucleobacter meluiroseus
CGCTCTAGAAGTTGTGCAGTTTCAAAAATAGGTAACCCCATGATACCGCTATAACTTCCCTCAATCGAAGGGACGAATGCACCCCCAAGCCCTTGAATGCCATAGGCACCCGCTTTTCCGAAGGGCTCGCCGCTAGCAATATAAGTAGCTATCTGCTTTGGCGATAGCTGAGCAAAATGAACTCTGGATATCTGCACTAAGCAAAGCGGTTGTTTGCTTGGATCAATAGTCAGGGCAACAGCTGTCAGAACTTCGTGAGCTTTACCGCTGAGCATCATTAAGATACGGGCAGCGTCAGCTTCATCTACAGGCTTTCCTAAAATCTCACCTTCATTATTATTGGGCAGACTCACAGTGGTATCGGCACATAAGATCGGTGCCCATGCAAGATCACTTTTTTGCCAGCGTACCAAGGCAGCAGCGCTCTTCGCTAAGGTAACGCGCTCAACATAGGCATAAGCTTTTTCATTAGGAAGAGGAGTTTCAATAATTTCACTATCTTCACCTGGACTTGGTGCCAACATCTCATAGCGCACACCCATTTGCTTTAATAACTCTTGGCGTCGTGGGCTTTGTGATGCAAGGTATATAAAAGAGTACACAGAATTACTCACGATGGTAGGGGTGTCCTTGTAGGATGGTCCAAGCGCGATACAGTTGTTCAACGAGTAACACTCTAGCCATGGCGTGTGGCAAGGTTAAGCTAGAGAGTCGCCATATTGCTTGCGTATTGGATTTCAGGCTAGGGTCTAGGCCATCAGCACCACCAATTAAAAAGGTAATATCAAAACCCTCTTGGCGCCATGAGGCCAGTTGGGTTGCTAGGTTCTGTGTTGTCTGATCTTTGCCGCGCTCATCTAAGGCAATCACCCTTGAGCCTTTTGGAATAGCAGCAGCGATCTTGATTGCTTCTTTGGCAGGCGTGAGATCGGGTTTGATTTCTTTAATTTCAATAATGCAGTCAGCTGGCATGCGCTTGACATAGTCTTGGGTTGCAGTGGTAACCCAATCAGGCATTTTATGACCAACAGAAACAATGGTTAGGCGCATGACTAAGGCTAAGAATAAAGCGAGACGAAATTATTCGTCGTCTTCTAGCTCGCTGGCCTTTACGAGCCCTTTGCTACCAGCCAATTTAACGCGTACAGGTTTTGCACCCCACATGCCTTCAAGTTGGTAGTAAGAGCGCAGCATCGGTTGCAGGATATGGACAACGATATCGCCGCAATCCACTAAGACCCATTCGCCAGTTTCCAATCCTTCAATGGAGATCACCTCACCACCCTTGGTATTGACATCTTCTTTGACAGACATCGCCAGTGATCGTGTTTGACGGTTACTTGAGCCAGTAGCAATGATCACGCGATCAAACAACTCACTGAGTTTGGTGGTGTCGTAAACGCGTATATCTTGCGCTTTAACATCTTCTAAGGCATCAATAATGACGCGTTGTAATTTACGTAAGTCCATGGTTTCTCTATGATATTTTCTAGTATTTAGGATGATCTTAGCTTGATTACTGATACAAGCCCAGCTTTGTAATGATTTCTAAGGTGTGTGTGGGGATTTGCTCTGAAGCAATCTGGTCGCGGGCGGGTGTTTTGAGGCGATTGCGCAGATCGGTAGAGGAGAGATCGACTGACAAGCTTTCATCTATATAGATGAGGCCAGCTGGATCATCTATAAGGGCAGCTGGATCAAATACTTGGCGTACTTTTAATATTTCTTTGATTTCAGGGCTCATCTCAGCATCCAGATCGTAGTGCGGCCGACTCGCAACTGCAAAGTTCATGTATTTGAATAGATCACGCCAAGAATTCCAGCTTGGAAGATGAATCAGGGAGTCTGCACCTGTTAGCCAAGTTAGACTTGCCTCAGGGCCAAAGCGCTCCCTGAGGGATTTAGCAGTATCAATACTGTAGCTTGGACCCGCTCTTTCAATCTCAATGCGATCAACTCCGATTTGCGTAGAAATCTGAAGATATAAAAATGCTCTTGCTAAATCAATACCTGCAGCTTCTGTCAGTTGAAACCGAATTTCTGCGGGAGTGATGTCGGCGCCTTTTTGCCAAGGCTCGCCGCTAGGTATAAGAAGTAATTGATCTAATTGCAGCATCTTTGCAAAATGACTCGCCAGTTTTAAGTGGCCAATATGCGGCGGATCAAAAGTTCCGCCCAGAATGCCAATTTTCTTTAGAGCGCTCAAGCTAACCAATCGCGTGGTTTGAGGTAATGGTCGTAGAGCTTAGCCTCGGGAGTGCCCGGCTTAGGCTGCCAGTTGTACCACCACTGAACCACTGGGGGCATGGACATCAAAATTGATTCTGTTCGGCCACCAGAGTGAAGTCCAAAAATGGTACCCCGGTCAAAGATGAGGTTGTATTCCACATAACGACCACGACGATATTCTTGGAAAGATTTTTCTTCCGCCGTGAAAGGGTCTTGATAGCGGCGTTTTAAGATCGGCAGATAGGCATCGATAAAAGCGTCGCCCACTGCACGGGTCATCGCAAAACTTTTTTCAAAGCCCAGTTCATTAAAGTCATCAAAGAATACTCCACCAATACCACGGGGCTCATCACGATGCTTTAAATAAAAATACTCATCACACCATTTTTTAAAGCGAGGGTAGAGCTCTTCACCAAATGGGTCTAAAGCATCTTTGGCAGTTTGATGAAAGTGTTTACAGTCCTCATCAACACCGTAATAAGGAGTGAGATCAAAGCCACCGCCAAACCACCAAACGGGTTCTTTATCCACAGCTTGCGCAATAAAGCAGCGCACATTCATATGAGTAGTAGGAGCTTTAGGATTATTGGGATGAAAGACTAATGACATGCCCAATGCCTCAAAGCTGCGACCAGCCATTTCAGGGCGATGGTGGGAAGCAGAAGGCGGCATTTGATCGCCACGGACGTGCGAGAAGCCAACGCCACCTTTCTCCAAAATGTTGCCACCATCTAAAGTGCAGGTGCGACCATAACCTTTGAGTTTACTGTCTTCGGGTTTGTGCCATTCGTCAGCAACAAAGGCTTTACCGTCCAGCGCACTCATTGCGCTAGTAATGCGCTCTTGCAAGCCTAAGAAATAATCTCTTAGGGCTGTTATGTCAATTTGGGTGTGTTGTGTTGTCAAGTGAACCTAACTTTTTACTTGATTGCGCGATAACCAATATCTTTGCGATATTGCATGCCATCAAACTGAATCTGATCAATGACATCATAAGCTTTTTGTTGCGCACCACGAACAGTATCCGCAAGACCTACTATACACATTACCCGACCACCCGAAGTGAGTATCTTGCTACCTTCCAATTTAGTGCCTGCATGGAAAATAATTTGATCTTCAGTATCAGCCGGAATGCCCCTAATAATATCGCCATGACGTGGTGTATCTGGATAATTATGTGCTGCCAGCACCACTCCTAAGGCAGTGCGACGATCCCAATCAAGATCAACTTCATTGAGCTTGCCATCGACAGCATGATCTAGTGCGATTACTAGATCACTTCGCAGGCGAGCCATGATCGGCTGTGTTTCTGGGTCGCCCATGCGACAGTTGAACTCTAAGGTCTTGATCTTGCCATCTGGTGAAATCATTAAGCCAGCATATAAGAAACCCGTGTACGGAATGCCATCTGATGCCATACCCTTGACCGTTGGCATGATGACTTCACGCAAAGCACGTGCATGGATTTCTGGTGTGACAACGGGGGCAGGGGAGTAAGCACCCATCCCACCAGTATTGGGACCCTGGTCAGCATCGAGTAAGCGTTTGTGATCTTGGCTGCTTGCTAGTGCAAGAACATTCTTGCCATCAACCAGCACAATAAAACTGGCTTCTTCACCAGTTAAAAATTCTTCAATCACCACCCGTGCGCCCGCGTTACCTAATTTGTTATCAGCCAGCATCATGTCCACTGCAGCATGTGCTTCCTCTAAGCTCATGGCAACTACAACACCTTTGCCAGCGGCAAGCCCATCAGCCTTAATGACTATTGGCGCACCTTTGGCATCAATATAGGCATGCGCTTGCAGAGCGCTACTAAATGTTTGGTAATCAGCCGTCGGAATACCATGACGTTTCATAAACGCTTTAGAAAAATCTTTAGAAGACTCTAGTTGCGCTGCTAATTGCGTAGGGCCAAAAATACGTAAACCGTTACTGCGAAAGACATCCACAATACCAGCAGCTAAAGGAGCTTCTGGCCCAACGACGGTGAGATGAATCTTTTCGCGCTTAGCAAAGTCTGCTAGTTCTTGTAATCCTGTAATCGGTAAGTTCTCAATGCCGGCACCTGTTTGTTTAGCTGTAGCAGTACCGCCATTGCCGGGCGCTACATAGACAGTTTGCACTTGAGGCGATTGGGCAAGCTTCCACGCTAAGGCATGTTCGCGTCCGCCAGATCCAATGAGAAGAATTTTCATAGTGAGTAAAAGTTCTATTTAAAGAGCTGCGTTGGTAAATACTTCTTGAACATCATCAAGATTTTCAAGAGCGTCTAGTAGTTTTTGCATACTCTCTGCTTGATCGCCTTCGAGAGTAATCTCGGCTTCAGGACGCATTGCTACGGTCGCTAATTCAGGTTTGAGGCCAGCTTTGCTAATCGCATCTTGTACTTTTGAGAAATCAGGAACTGGTGAGAGAACTTCAAGCGAGCCGTCTTCATGCGTAATCACGTCTTCTGCACCAGCATCCAGAGCAACTTCCATCAGTTGATCTTCGCTGGTACCTGGTGCAAATAACATTTGGCCACAATGTTTGAAGAGAAAGGCAACTGATCCTTCAGCGCCCATATTGCCACCATTTTTATTGAAAGCATGGCGAACTTCTGCAACAGTGCGAGTGCGATTATCAGTTAAGCAATCCACAATGATGGCGGCACCATTCATGCCATAACCTTCATATCGAATCTCTTCGTAGTTCACACCTTCGAGTGAGCCAGTACCACGGGCAATTGCTCTTTGTACATTGTCGTTAGGCATATTGGAGTCTTTTGCTTTATCAATGGCTAAGCGCAAGCGAGGATTCGTAGCAATATCTCCACCACCTAATTTGGCAGCAACAGTAATTTCTTTAATGAGTTTTGTCCAAATCTTGCCGCGCTTTTCGTCTTGACGACCTTTGCGGTGCTGAATATTGGCCCATTTCGAGTGGCCGGCCATACGGGTAATTCCTTTTAATAATTTGGCTAGAGGACCTCATTTTAAAGGGTTCTAGACCAAAGATAGAGGATTGGGAGTCATTTTTTGTTACACTCTCATCTCTTAACAGTAACAAAGCATCAAAGTGAGCAGAATTTCCACTGCAAACACCTGCCTCGGTGATGGAATTGGTAGACGTGCCGGACTCAAAATCCGGTGCCGCAAGGCGTGGCGGTTCGAGTCCGCCCCGAGGCACCACAGATGGCTCTTTTAATGCCAACTGTTTCCCAAAAATGCTCATACAACATAAGGCTTGTAAGCTGATTTAGGCGTTGGTAGCCAACCCTTGAAAATGTGAGTAACATTCCCAAAATGTGTATAAAAATGTGTATAACATTTGGACCATAGATTTGTTACTCGCAATCATTTATATGGGGGTTAAATTTGAAGCTAACCGATGCCTTTATCAAGGGAATTAAGCCTTCCTCTGCCGTCAAAAGTTATTCGGATGGCAATGGCTTAGCTTTGCTTTCCAGTCCCAATGGCAATTTAGGTTGGCGATACCGTTATAGGTATGGTGGTAAGCCCAAAATGCTGTCGTTTGGTAGCTATCCTGAAGTCACCCTTAAAAGAGCTAGAGATAAGTTATCTGCAGCTAGAAAACAATTAGATGAAGGAAAACGCTAACCCGAAACGGATTAGCAATGAAATCCATTTACCTAAATTCAGTTTTTCACGAAAATTAACTCTAATTTCTGTAACTAATTGGAGGTTTGTGATGGCTGTTTACGGTTACGTTAGGGTATCGACACTTCAGCAGGCGACTGAAGGTGAAAGTTTAGAAACGCAAAA
>CAMBBT010000085.1 GCA_945864455.1 Polynucleobacter meluiroseus
ATCGATAAAGCATGTACTTCTGCTTTCATCCGATCACCCATCGCGCCATAGACTAATTGGTGGCGCTGCACTAAACGCTTACCCTCAAACTCTGGGCTCACAATCGTTGCATAAAAATGCTGGCCATCACCCTCCACTTGAATATGGGTACAGGTAATTCCCTGCTTAATGTAGCCCTCAATTTGCTCTGGGGTTGGAAACATAAACCTCTCCTAATAAAACACAATGTTGTGAATACTTAATGGCGTAGCTTATAGCCCTGTTGTAACAAGCGCAAAGCAATCACGGAAACCACAATAAAGAAACAGACTACGATTGCCAAGCTATTCCACGGGGAAATATCAGAAACCCCAAAGAAGCCATAACGAAAGCCATCAATCATATAAAAAAACGGGTTGAAATGGGACACTACCTGCCATGCTGGTGGCAGAGAATGAATCGAGTAGAAAACGCCTGACAACATGGTGGCTGGCATGATGATGAAATTCTGAAAGGCAGCGAGTTCATCATATTTATCCGCCCAGATACCCGCAATCAAACCCAAGCTCCCTAAAATCGCAGCGCCAAAGAATGCAAAAGTCAAAATCCACAAGGGGTAATCTATTGAGGGCAAGCCATACCAAGCAGTAATCACCAATACGCCAATGCCTACTACTACACCACGAAACACGGCCGCCAAAATATAGGCTGAATAGAATTCAAAATGGCTCAAGGGGGATAGTAAAACAAAGACTAAATTACCAGTAACCTTGGATTGGATTAAAGAAGAGGAAGTATTTGCAAATGCATTTTGCAAGATGCTCATCATGACTAAGCCAGGTATTAAAAACGCGGTGTAACTTAAGCGGCCATAGACTTCTCTACCTTCGAGAACATGGCCAAAAATCATGAGGTATAAGACAGCCGTCAATACTGGGGCCGCTACCGTCTGAAACCCCACCTTGTAAAAACGTAACACTTCTTTACGCAACAATGTTGGGAAACCACTGCCGTACTCTAAAGGCGCCCTACTCAGTCCATGCTTCATGAATTGCCTCCGGACATGATATTGACAAACACCTCTTCTAAATCCGTCTTACCTTCACCATCTTTTTTTACAGAGCCATGACGAGCTAAGAGATTAGCGGTGGTATCTAAGGCGACAATCTTGCCTTGCTTGAGCATAGCGATGCGCTGACATAAGGCTTCAGCTTCTTCTAAGTAATGGGTGGTTAGCACAATCGTATGGCCATCTTGATTCAAGCGACTAATGAACTGCCATAAAGACTGACGTAACTCTACGTCAACACCAGCAGTAGGCTCATCCAAAATGATCACTGGTGGTCTATGCACCAATGCCTGAGCAACTAATACTCGGCGCTTCATGCCACCAGATAAAGATCTCATATTGCTATCTGCTTTAGATGTGAGATCAAGGTTAGCGATGATTTCGTCAATCCATGCATCGTTATTACGAATGCCGAAGTAGCCTGATTGAAAGCGTAAGGTTTCACGAACGGTGAAAAAAGGGTCAAATACTAATTCTTGAGGCACAACACCCAACATGCGGCGCGCTTCACGAAATGTCTTTTGTACATCAGCACCCATAATTGCTGCATGACCTTTACTTGGGGTAATCAAGCCAGCCAAGATAGAAATGAGGGTAGTTTTACCAGCACCATTAGGGCCAAGTAAACCAAAAAATTCACCTGGCTCAATAGTCAAAGAAATATCGTCTAGCGCCTGAAGTGTTCCGTAATACTTAGATATATTTTGAATTGAAATTGCAGCTTGCATGCGATTACAAACCTAGCAATGCGGATACGCCATAGACGCTAGCTAGTACTTTTAACTTTTCTGGAGCATGCTCCACAGAAAGAGAGTGGCCATCAGCTTGTAACCTTTTTTGCCACGCTAATAGAACGGTCAATACTGTTGAATCAAAATCTTTCAGGGAAGAACAGTCAATCGCCCTCAAATTAGGAAGATTCAATAGACCCTCTCTTTCTAGCTGCAGAGCATTTTCCTGTGTAACTGTCTTGGGTAGAGCAAAGGTCATTGTCAAATATTGAAGTGATTAGTTTGCAGGTTTAGCATTAGCGAGCTGCTTATTGCGATCTTGCAAAAACTTCACTAGGCCATCTATGCCATTTTGACTAATCTGATTTGAGAACTGATTACGGTAAGCCTCAACCAACCAAACACCCATGATATTAATGTCGTAGACTTTCCAGCCTTTGTCAGTTTTCTCAAGACGGTAATCCAAAGGTACCGGGTCTCCACGACCAAGGACAACTGTTTTGACAACGACTTCTTTATCATCTGGTGCGGCACGCAGTGCCTTAAATTGCACAGTTTGATCACGCAGCTGACTTAGAGCACCAGAATATGTCCGAATTAATAAGTTTTTGAATTCTAATACCAATTGATTTTGCTGCTCAGGGGTAGCTTTTTTCCAATTGGGTCCCATAGCCATTTCAGTGGTGCGTCGCATATCGGTATAAGGAACAATTTTCTTCTCAACCAAATCGACAATCTTGGGAATATTGCCTTTATGAATATCTGGATCTGACTTTATAGAAGCCATGACATCTGTCACAACCATTTTGATTAAGGCGTCGGGGGCAGTTGCTTGGTCAGGAGTTTGCGCAAATACTGCCCCAGAGATAAGGAGCAAACCTGCAAGCAAAGACTGAGTGATTCTTTTGTAACTTTTCATATCCAACTGTCTCACTATATTTTTCAAGGATGAGGCTCATTTTAGCCCCCTCAAGCAAACTACTTATTCGTAAGGATTCTGGTAAACCGGCGGCGGAGACTCTTCATCATCCCGGCCCTCATTAATCTGATACTGGCGACGCTGAATATAAGCATCCCTCACGAAGCTGTACTTATCAATTGCCGCTCCATCCAATAAGTCACCAGCTTCGTAATAGGTATTGCGAGCATTGACAACACGCAAACCTGTAATGCTGTTTCGCAAGGCTACATCGGGTAATAATCTAAACAGGTAATCGGACTGTAAGTCAGCAGCCGTACCAAAAGTATCTCGCACACTACTAGGTCCAAAGAATGGCAATACTACGTATGGGCCAGCAGGTACACCCCATACACCAAAGGTTTGGCCCCAGTCCTCCTTGTGCTTCTCTAATCCACCAGGCGTTGCGAGATCTAAGAGGCCACCTAATCCCATGGTGGTATTGACCACTACCCGCATGAAATCATTAAATGCATCGCCAGGCTTACCTTGCAATAAGTTGTAGAGTGCTGTGTAAATATCGCTGTAATTACTAAAGAAGTTATAGATACCTTCACGCACAAATTCAGGCAAAATAAAACGATAGCCAGTAACTACCGGCTTTAAGACATAAGCATCTAATCCTTCATTAAATTCAAAAACGGAGCGATTAAATGATTCCCATGGATCTTGCGGAGAAGGCTGTACACCAGCAGGAATAGAGGCACAACCTATTAAGGCAGAAACTATACAAAACAAGGCGCATTGCCTGGCTCTGCTAATGAACTTAACTACTGACAACATTATTTTGCTGCGCCCTTGTCCTGACCGCTATCTGCTGCCTTGTTATAAAGGAATTGGCTAATAAGATTTTCTAGAACAATGGCTGATTGAGTCTGGGTAATTTTTCCACCATCAGCCAATAAATCATCTGAGCCGCCAGCCTCAAGACCAATATACTGCTCGCCCAATAAACCTGAGGTCAAAATCTTGGCAGAGGAGTCTTTTGGAAACCTATAAGACTCTTCGATTGTCATCACAACTGTTGCTTGATAGGTTTTATCATCAAAAGAAATATTAGCAATACGACCAACGACTACGCCAGCACTCTTTACGGGTGCGCGCGGCTTTAAACCGCCGATATTATCAAAACGCGCGGAAATTTTATAAGTTGGCGCAAATGACACCGCATTCATATTGCCAACTTTCAATGCAAGAAATAAAGCCGCCAGCAAGCCAATGGCAACGAAGATTCCTACCCAAATATCAATTGCACCTTTTCTCATAAGAGCCCCAGTTTATTCTTTCTAGTTCGAGAACATCATTGCGGTTAGCAGAAAATCCAATGCCAAGACCGATAAAGAGGAAATCACTACCGTCCGAGTAGTGGCTTGGGATACGCCCTCAGGCGTAGGCTTAGCTTCATAACCTTGATAAAGGGCAATAAACGTGACTGCCACTCCAAAAACCATACTTTTAATTAAGCCGTTGCCGATATCTGAAAAGAGATCTATACCACCCTGCATTTGAGACCAAAAGGCTCCAGAATCTACGCCAATCAGGGGAACACCCACAAAATAGCCACCCATGATGCCTACTGCGGTAAAAATCGTTGCCAAAATTGGCATAGAAATAATGCCAGCCCAAAGTCGTGGGGCGATCACACGACCTAATGGATCCACAGCCATCATTTCCATTGCGCTTAACTGTTCCCCAGCTTTCATCAAACCAATTTCTGCAGTCAATGAAGTACCAGCTCGACCAGCAAATAATAAGGCGGTAATTACCGGGCCTAATTCACGCGTTAAAGAGAGCGCGACTAATAAACCCAATGCTTGTTCTGAGCCATAGCGATTTAAGGTGTAATAGCCCTGCAATCCCAGCACGAATCCAACAAATAAACCAGATACTGCAATGATCACAAAAGAGTGATTGCCCACAAAGAGAATTTGATCAATCACTAGGCGAGGTCTTTTGAGCAAGAATCCCGAACGCAAAATCACAGCTACAAACATTCGTGCAGCCAGGCCAAGACTACTCAAGTTACGACGAACAAAAAATCCAAGATCTCCAAATAAGTCTAGAAGTTTATGAAGTGCAGTCATTAAATACTTACTCCAAAATCTTCTGCCAAGCTTTGGCCCGGGTAATGGAAAGGCACAGGGCCATCAGGCGCTGCATCCAAAAACTGTCTAACAAAAGGATCGGCGGAACGACTTAGTTCGTCAGGTGTACCTTGTGCGCCAATACGACCATTGGCTATAAAGTACACATAATCAGCGATTTCAAAAGTTTCCTCAACGTCATGAGTAACCAACAAACTCGTAGCTCCCAAGGCGTTATTCAGATCCCGTATCAATCGCGCAGTAATACCTAAAGAGATTGGATCTAAACCCGCAAATGGCTCGTCATACATGATGAGCGGAGGATCTAAAGCGATTGCTCTAGCGAGTGCAACACGTCTTGCCATACCACCAGAAATTTGTGCTGGCATTAAATCGCGAGCGCCCCTTAAGCCTACTGCATTTAACTTCATCAATACCAAAGAGCGTAAAAGCGCTTCACTTAAATCAGTATGTTCACGCAATGGGAAGGCGACATTTTCAAAAACACTCAAGTCAGTGAACAATGCGCCAAACTGAAACAGCATACCCATACGACGACGCGCAGCCATCAATTGCTCGCTAGTCATCTTGCCAATGTCTTTGCCTTCAAATAGCACTTGCCCGGCTTGAGCAGTAAATTGACCGCCAATTAAGCGCAGAATAGTAGTTTTGCCACAGCCTGATCCACCCATGACCGCAACCACTTGGCCACGACGAAACTCCATATTGAGTCCTGACAAAATCTGCCGCTCGCCTGGAGCATAGGAAAAGTCAACGTCCTTAATGGAAACGACAACTTCGCCTACTGATTGCGTGCTTGCATCCAAAGAGTTTGACTGGCCACTGTTCATATCCCCGATATTATCGGGGTAAAACAGATGACCCCATCAAATACTCATCTACTGATTGAGCACATTGGCGACCCTCACGGATTGCCCAAACTACCAAAGACTGTCCACGGCGCATATCACCAGCAGCAAAGACCTTGGGAACATTAGTTTGGTAGGCATTTTGGCCTTCTACAGTAGCTTTGGCATTGCCACGAGCATCTTTCTCAACACCAAAAGCATTGAGAACCTGTTGCACTGGGGATACAAATCCCATGGCTAAAAGTACTAAATCTGCTTTGATCTCAAATT
>CAMBBT010000086.1 GCA_945864455.1 Polynucleobacter meluiroseus
CGTCAGCGTGGCGCCCTGAATTCAATTTGCACCCCTGCCAGTTTTGGTTTATCTACCCAGAAACGGGAAACCGTTGAGGCAGTACTGGAACATTTGCAAAAACAAGCAAAGACTCCATTACCAGAGGCAGGCGTTGCCCTCCCTAATTCGTCTTTATTAGGCGGCCTACTGATCAATAAAGATGCTTGTACCTTGTGCATGTCATGTGTCAGCAGTTGTCCTGAAGGCGCTCTCTTAGATAATCCAGATGAGCCGATTCTCTCCTTTATCGAAAAGCAGTGCGTGCAATGCGGCATTTGTGTGCAGACTTGCCCTGAGAAAGCTTTGACCCTCAATCCCCGCTTGCAGACCGTTGAGCAACGCAAACAAAGAACAATCCTGAATGAGACCCAAGCATTTAATTGCATCAGTTGCGGCAAAGCTTTCGGAACCTTAAAGATGGTGGACCTCATGTTGAGTAAGCTCGGTGCCCACGGCGCCTTTGCAGGTGATGCGATGGATAGGCTCAAGATGTGTAGCGATTGTCGAGTAGTCGATATGGTGAAGAAAGAAACATGAGCGAAATCTCAAAAGAAGCGGCTAAAGATAACCCCTCAACCGAAGTAGGGGATGTGGGCTTACCAGAAGATTTGGCTAGAGCAGATCTCTATGGCTTAATCGCCAGATTTTTTCATCTCCCGCCAGACCAAGCACTTTTAGACCAAGTTGCCGCCACAGCCGATCAACAGGATGCGGCTGATACAGCCCCATTAGCCAACGCCTGGATGGATGTGGTTGAAGTAGCTAAAAATAATCCCGCCAAGGCTTGGCAGAATGAGTTTGACTTGAATTTCATTAGCGTTGGCAAGCCCAATATTGTTCTCAATGGCTCCTTCTATATGGCAGGACACCTCAACGAGAAGCCGCTAGTTAATATTCGCAGGGCTCTTGAAGGTTTTGGGCTTGAGGCTGCCGAAGATGTCACTGAGACTGAGGATCATATTTCAGCCCTTTGCGAGGTCATGCGCTATCTGATTGCTGGCGATGATGTAGAGATATCAAACCTTACAAATCAAAAGGTTTTCTTCAATGACCATCTTCGCCCCTGGTATGACGACTTTTGTAATGCGATTGAGGGTATTCCTGAGATGCATCTTTACCACCCAATCGCCACGCTGACCCGAGAATTCTTGGCCATCGAAGGTCAGGGCTTTGACATGATTTAATGCTGCATTGCATCAAAGGGAAAGCCCTATCATTCTTATGCAAACGAAATATGTCAAAAATGCAAATACGAATTACACTTACTGTAGATCAAGAATAATTAAATAGGAGCATGCCATGAGCACAAAATCCAAAATTGCTGTGAGCGAAGAATCTAAACCATCACGCCGTAAGTTCTTTATTGGTGCAGGCGCCACTGTAGGGGCTGTAGCAGTTGCCTCACAAACGTCGATTGGCAAAGCTGTTATTCAAGAAATTGGTAGCACAGTGAAAAGTAAAGGCGAAGGCCATACGATTACTGCACACATGCGTAAGTATTACGAAAGCACCATGCTTTAAATAGCTGATTACCGCTAGATATTGATTTAACCGTTACTAAATAAATAAAAAACTTTCTCAGGGACCTCATATGAGTCTGACTCGTAAATCCAATACCCCCCAAAGCAGTCGCTCCACATCACATTTGATTGGTAGCTTATCCCGCGGCTTAAAAGCAGCGGTACCTACCATGGATCGCCGAACTTTCCTAAAGCGTTCGGGAGTCGGTGTTGGAGCCGGTATTGCTGCTAGCCAATTAAGCTTTGTGCAAAAGGCATCGGCCGAGCAAAGCAAGGCAATGCTCGATGGCAAAGGCAAGATTGAAGTCAAAAGAACTATTTGTACCCACTGCTCAGTAGGCTGCGCTACAGATGCGACTGTCGAGAATGGTGTTTGGGTTCGTCAAGAGTCCGTATTTGATTCACCGATCAATATGGGTGCCTATTGCGCTAAAGGGGCTTCATTGCGTGAGCATGGTCACGGCGACTATCGCCTGCGTTATCCAATGAAATTGGTTGATGGAAAGTATCAGCGTATTTCTTGGGACCAGGCTTTAACTGAAATTACTGCTCAGATGAAAGATCTGCGAACTAAGTACAGTCCAGATTCGCTATTTTTCATTGGATCTTCAAAGCACAACAACGAACAGGCCTACTTACTCCGTAAGTGGGTTTCTTTCTTTGGCACCAACAATACAGACCATCAGGCTCGTATTTGTCACTCCACTACAGTTGCCGGTGTTGCAAACACCTGGGGCTATGGTGCCATGACCAATAGCTACAACGACATGATGAACTCTAAAGCTGCCATGTACATTGGTTCAAATGCTGCAGAGGCGCACCCAGTTTCAATGTTGAGCTTGTTGCACGCTAAGGAAAATGGTTGCAAGGTGATTGTGGTTGACCCACGCTATACCCGCACTGCAGCCAAGTCCGATCAGTACGTTCGCATTCGTTCAGGTACTGACATACCTTTCTTGTTCGGTCTTCTGCATCACATCTTCAAAAACGGCTGGGAAGATAAGAAGTACATCAACGACCGTGTTTACGGCATGGATGAGATCCGCAAAGAAGTCATGGAAAAGTGGACTCCTGCAAACGTTGAAGAGGCTTGCGGTGTTCCAGAAGCGCAAATGTATAAAGTTGCTGAAACCTTGTCCAAGAATCGTCCTAGTACGGTTGTTTGGTGTATGGGTCAAACGCAACACACCATTGGTAATTCGATGGTTCGCGCGTCCTGCATTTTGCAATTGGCTTTAGGTAACGTTGGTAAATCTGGTGGCGGCACTAATATTTTCCGTGGACACGATAACGTTCAAGGCGCAACTGACGTAGGTCCTAATCCAGACTCATTGCCTGGCTACTATGGTTTGGCTGCCGGCTCATGGAAACACTATGCAACAGTATGGGGTGTTGATTACGAGTGGATTAAGGGTCGCTATGCACCAGACATGATGGAGAAGTCTGGTACTACTGTATCTCGTTGGGTGGATGCCGTTCTTGAGAAGAACGACATGATCGATCAGCAGACTAACGTTAAAGGTTTGTTCTTCTGGGGTCATGCTCCTAACTCCCAAACTCGTGGCCTTGATATGAAGCGCGCAATGGACACCTTGGATCTGCTCGTTGTAGTTGATCCATACCCAAGCGCAACTGCTGCAATGGCTGCAATGCCTTCCGCAGAAGGTCAGCCAGTAAACAAGAATCGTAACGTTTATTTATTACCAGCTGCAACTCAGTTTGAGACCTGCGGAACTGCAACTGCCTCCAATCGCTCATTGCAATGGCGTGAGAAAGTTATCGATCCATTGTTTGAGTCTGTTCCTGACCATGTGCTCATGCAAGCATTTGCAGACCGCTTAGGCTTTGGTGAAGAGTTATCAAAGAACTATAAGATGCTCAGCACTAAATTTGCTGGAAAGCAATGGAGAGAGCCGCAGATTGAAGACATCTTGCGTGAGATTAATCGCTCCGTTTGGACTATTGGTTACACAGGTCAAACTCCAGAGCGCCTTAAAGCGCACATGAGAATGGTTGCTACATTTGATCCGAAGACCTTGAAATCACGCGGTGGTGTTGATCCAGTAACTGGCTACGACACTACTGGCGATTACTACGGTTTGCCTTGGCCTTGTTATGGAACTGCTGCAATCAAGCATCCAGGCTCACCAAACCTCTATGACACCAGTAAGAGTGTGATGGAGGGTGGTGGTAACTTCCGTGCCAACTTTGGTATTGAGAAGGATGGCAAGACCTTGCTGGCAGAAGATGGCTCTTACTCAAAGGGTTCCGCAATCAAGACCGGCTATCCAGAGTTCGATCACGTATTCGTGAAGAAGCTCGGTTGGTGGAATCAGTTGACTGAAGATGAGCAAAAAGCTGCTGAAGGTAAGAACTGGAAGACTGACTTGTCTGGCGGTATTCAGCGGGTTGTCATGAAGAACGGTTGTCATCCATTTGGCAATGCGAAAGCTCGCGCAGTTGTTTGGAACTTCCCGGATGCAGTTCCAATTCACCGTGAAGCTCTTTACAGTACTAATGCACCGATGATGCGCAAGTACCCAACGTCTGCGGATAAGAAGAATTTCTGGCGCTTGCCAACACTCTATAAGACTGTTCAAGATCAAAACTTGAGTGAGAAGTTATATGAGAAGTTCCCAATTATCTTGACCTCAGGTCGTTTGGTCGAGTATGAGGGTGGTGGAGATGAAACTCGTTCTAACCCATGGTTGGCTGAGTTACAACAAGAAAACTTCGTGGAGATTAATCCTAAGGCAGCAGCAGCACGCGGCATTAAGAACTGGGATTATGTTTGGGTGAAATCTCCTACCGGCGCCAAGATCAAAGTCCGCGCAATGCTGACTGAGCGTGTTGACCAAGAAACTGCCTTTATTCCATTCCACTTTGCAGGATGGTGGCAGGGCAATGACTTGCGTAAGTACTATCCAGAGGGTGCGGCTCCAGTAGTTTTAGGTGAAGCGGTCAACACCGCAACTACTTATGGTTATGACCAGGTAACCATGATGCAAGAGTCGAAAACCACTATGTGCCAAATCGAAAAATTTGCCTAAGTTAAAAAATAAAGTCAGGAGAACACAATGGCAAGAATGAAATTTATCTGTGACACAGAGCGATGCATCGAATGTAACGGTTGTGTCACTGCTTGTAAAAACGATAACGAAGTACCTTGGGGTGTGAACCGTCGCCGTGTTGTTACGGTCAATGACGGCATCATCGGTCAGGAAAAATCGATTTCAGTTGCTTGTATGCACTGTAGCGATGCGCCTTGTATGGCCGTGTGCCCAGTAGATTGCTTCTACCGCACCGACGAAGGTGTTGTGCTTCATGACAAAGATATTTGTATTGGTTGCGGTTACTGCTCTTTTGCCTGCCCATTTGGTGCGCCACAGTTCTTAAGTCAAGGCGCCTTTGGTACTCGTAGCAAGATGGATAAGTGCACATTCTGTAGCGGTGGTCCAGAAGCAAATGGTAGCGTTGCTGAATTTGAAAAATATGGCCGCAATCGTTTGGCAGAAGGTAAGTTACCCCTCTGCGCTGAGATGTGCTCTACCAAGGCTTTAATTGGTGGTGATGGTGATGTAATTGGCGGCATCTTTAATAGACGTGTAGCTATTCGTGAAAAGAATGGTAAGTACGCCGGCTCTAAGGCTTTTGGTTGGACGACTGCTTATGGCGGACCTGATACACCTGCACCAACCCCAACGGTGGCTGCAAAAATTCCAGGAGCCAAATAATGAAATTTAATTTCAAAACTCTTGGTCTGTGTTTCGCAGCTGCAACTTTGCTGGCCGCATGTTCTGAGCCACCAGAAATTACAGCCAAAGTAGCGAAGCGTCCGGATGTTGCCCCATACATGGGTGCAGATAATGGTTTCATGACCAAGAATTGGACTCCAAAAAATGTAGCTAGTTGGACTGAATCCGTTGATAAGCGTACTCAGGGTCAAAACGAATACAGTCGCGTTAAGTGATCAACTAAACAACAATAAATAAAACGAAAACGTTTAAGGACATGAGTATGAAACGATCATTTTCTAGAGTTCTACGCACTTTGGTGGTGGCTGCTGGTTTGTCGCTGACTCTGGCAAGCGGAATGAGTTATGCAGAGCGCGCAGCTATGGCGCCTTTGCCTTCTCCTAGCGGAGTAGATATTCCGCCTAGATCGGTGCCAGCTAATCCCAATAGCCTAGCTAGTGGAACTCAGGCTCAGTCACAACCAGCCAACCCATCAATCTTTACCTCTGCTAATAGTGATCCCTATAACTTTGTCAGCATTCCTGACAAAGAAGCGAGCGTTTTGATTCAGCGTTCTGGAGAACAGTGGCGTGTTATCCGTAATGGTGTGATTACTGTTTTTGGCGGTTGGTTATTGGC
>CAMBBT010000087.1 GCA_945864455.1 Polynucleobacter meluiroseus
GCTGACTAGTTTTACTCAATTGATATCCAAAACAGTTGTTAGGTAGGAGCCATCTTAAATCCCATCCACTCTAAAACATCCCAAAAGATCACTGTTACGGATGAGTTATTTTGCAACGCAATATGTTGAGATATAAGGGAAATTCCTAATAAAACTGTATAGATTTTTTTACACATTCGTACTAAATTAATCACGTGGTGTGTAGGTTAATTTAGCACCCTCGTGTGGGTTAGCACGACGCAGTTAGATTTGAGAGGAAAAAAGCTATGACAAATGACACTCTTACAGGTCTGAGTGTTGAGGAAGCGGAAGAGTTACACCGCAATCTCATTCAAGGTACGCAATTTTTTGGGATGATTGCAGCACTCGCCCACTTACTTGCCTATATTTATTCACCTTGGTTGAAATAATTACAGGAGATTAAGATGATCTACGGAAAAATATGGACAGTGGTTAGACCAACAGTTGGCATTCCCCTGTTTTTGGGCGCTGTAGCAGTTGGTTCTTTTGCAGTTCATTTAGCACTACTAAACAACACAACTTGGGTGAAAGCCTTTTTAGAGGGCGGTCAATCTACAAAGTCTGCTGCTTCTTCTATGGCACCTGCGGCACCGTTAGCAAAAAAATAAGTTTTATCTACCCCATATAAGACCTAGATCTAAACATCTAGGTCTTATGTTTTTTGGTTTACGCATGTGTCAGTTAAACTCAGTTTTACATGAATCGTTTTGGTCAAAAATTAATGAGTGCTTGGGCTGATTTAGGCCCTCGCTTCTTGCCTTTTGCAGACGCTGCTTCTGCTGAATTACCCCTAGGAAGATTACTCAGACTATCCCTATTCCAAGTATCGGTTGGCATGGCCCTTGTACTTCTGGTGGGCACATTAAATCGAGTGATGATTGTTGAGTTACAAGTACCAGCATCACTCGTTTCGATCATGGTTTCCTTGCCGATTATTTTTGCTCCCATTAGAGCTTTAATTGGCTTTCGCTCTGATACACATAAGTCTGCTCTCGGTTGGCGTCGTGTTCCGTATATTTGGATGGGAACAATGGTTCAGTTTGGCGGGCTCGCCATCATGCCTTTTGCATTACTTGTCTTAGCTGGTGCAGGTAATGCGAGTGAAGCGCCAGCATGGATTGGATTAGCAGCTGCAGCACTGGCATTTTTATTTGTAGGTGCTGGTATTCATACGACACAAACGGTAGGTCTTGCCTTGGCTTGTGATCTTGCGCCGCCTAAATCCCAAGCAAATATTGTTGGCCTGATGTATGTGATGCTCTTAATTGGCATGATTGGTAGCGCCCTCATTTTTGGCGCGTTATTAGAAGAGTACAGTCCCGGTCGCTTAATACAAGTGATTCAAGGTTGTGCTGTAGTCACGATCGTATTAAATGCCATTGCACTCTGGAAACAGGAAAGCCGTGAAGATGCGCGTGCAAGAGCGCTCGTAGCCAGAGAGCAAAACTTTAAACAATCTTGGGAAACTTTTAAAACAGGTGGCCAAGCAATTCGCCGCTTAGTTGCAGTCGGTTTTGGCACCATGGCATTTAGTATGAATGATGTTTTGCTAGAACCCTATGGCGGCGAACTATTAAATATGAGCGTGAGCGCCACCACGGTATTAACCGCTACTTTAGCCCTTGGCTGTTTGTTTGGCTTTAGCATTGCGTCCAAAGTATTAAGCGCTGGTTATGACCCCTTTAAGATGGCCAGCAATGGCGCCAAAATTGGTATCCCGGCATTCATACTGGTGATCCTTGCGGCACCTTTGAACAGCACAATCATTTTTATTGTAGGTGTCGTATTGATTGGATTTGGTAATGGGCTATTTAGTCATGGGACTCTAACTGCCACTATGAAATACGCCCCAGAAAATCAAAGTGGCTTAGCCTTAGGCGCATGGGGAGCTGTGCAAGCTACTGCTGCAGGTATTGCGATTGGTGTCGGAGGAATATTTCGGGATATTTTGGGCGGCATGGCCTCCAGAAATTATTTTGGCGCAGACCTCAATAATCCAGCAACCGGTTATTGCGGTGTTTATCTGTTAGAAATCGTATTGCTATTAATCACCATCGCCGCAATGACGAATTTCATATGGCCCGCTAAGCCAGTAGAATCGGTGGCCTAATTGACTACTATCTCGCAATTCGCCGAAAAGACGCTCATTATTTTTGGCTTCTTCATTAGCTCAATTAGTTTTATATTGATTACCTTAAGTCTGTGGGACTTCATTTCTGCAGATCTGTTTGCTTTTGGGCTTTCTTCAGGCATTCGCGTATTGGTCAGCTGCGCTATCATGGGATGACTTTTGAGCGCAATTGGCTACGGCATTGGAGATTATTTTAATAACGAAGCGAAGGAGTGAACAGGTTTAAAAAATCAGATTACTTCATTCTCATGGCAGTGGTAATTTCTTTCTTTACCTCTGCCTATTTATGGTTTGTAGTTCAGGACCGAGAGCAATCTATCTTTACAGCGCTGTGGGTACCCTCAATATTTTGCTTTGGGATTTATTTCAAACTAGCTGCATTATTAAATCGTAAAAAATGAGTAATACGACATTACTCCTTCTATCGGTCTTTGTTTTTTCCCTCTTAATTGCTGGCCTATATTTCATGGTTCGCGAATTTATGGGAGAAGTACAAGATGCCTTCCCCGATGTCAATGAGTGGCTAGATTCGGATAAGAAGAAAAAGAAGTGATGGATGCTGAATGACTACTGAACTGCGCCTAAGCTAGAGCAGTTTCACAATCGCCTCTTCCATCTTGCTTGCGCCATCTGCAGAGGCAAGCCGTGTGATGGATTGACCATCTTTACTCACGACAAATTTAGTGAAGTTCCACTTAATACCGGTGGTTCCTAAGATACCAGGTGCTTGATCCTTTAAATAGACATACAAGGGATGAGTAGCATCTCCATTCACATCAATTTTTTCGAACATCGGAAAAGTAACGCCATAGTTAGTGCTGCAGAAGCTTTGAATTTGCTCTGCAGAGCCGGGCTCTTGAGCGCCAAATTGATTACATGGAAATCCTAGTATCTCGAGTCCCTTAGCTTGATTTGCAGTGTACAGATTTTGTAAATCACGGTATTGAGAAGTAAAGCCACAGTTGCTTGCGACATTCACGATTAAGAGTGTCTTGCCAGCATAATCCTGCAAGTTTTCTGGGGATCCATTAAGTCTTTTTAGGGGGATATTGGGTAACATGATTACTCTCCATATTCAAAAAATTGGTCTGCAAAAATCGTATATTCAGGTCATAATAAATGGATTATGTTTACTTTGCTTTTTGCTCCATTGCCCCATAAATCATAATGTCTAAAGGACTGTGGAAATCCTACTAATGAATCCTACTGATGCACCCTATCGGAGCTTATGCACCGATTGCGGAATTTCTCGAACTGATAACCCAAAACGCTGCGGTGAGGCTTGTCAATTTATCAAGCCCAAGTACCCAGAGTTAGAAACTCAGGTTCACGGCAGGGCAAGAGATGTAACCCGTCCTGATGAATTGCATTTTGGTCCCTTTATCAAAATGCTCAGAGCAGGACTTAAAAATCCGCGTACCGGTGCGCAGTGGACCGGAATTACGACTCGGATCGGTGAGCGTCTCCTAGAAACTGGCGCAGTTGATGCCATATTGACCATGACTGAAGATCCCAATGATCGCTGGAAGCCATTGCCGATCATTATTGATAAAGCATCGGATATGGCTAAGTGTCGTGGCATGAGAATGGGCTATGCCCCGCTTCTCTCCTTGTTAGAGCCGGCGATTGCTAAAGGCTATAAAAAGATGGCAGTCATTGGCATCCCCTGCCAGGTTTATGCCTTAAGGGCTCTAGAGAAAGAGCTAGGTCTAGAAAAACTGTATGTCATTGGTACACCCTGCTCTGACAACACTACTACCGAAAATTTTCATCACTTTTTATCGCTCGTTAGCTCAGAACCAGATGAAATTATCTATCTAGAATTTAGAGCAGATTACCACGTTGAAGTTCGCTTTAAGAATGGCAAAAAGAAAGAGATTCCTTTTCTTCAATTACCACTCTCTACCTTACCAAATGACTTCTTCCCCCTCACCTGCCGTACCTGTGTCGATTACACCAATGTACTATCAGATATCACTGTTGGTTATATGGGTGGGCAAGGAGAGCAATGGCTGATTGTTCGTAATGAGCGCGGTGAAGAACTATTAGGGCTGCTAGGCGACGAAGTGCGCACTTCAGCGCCAGGAACTGCTGGTAAACGACACTCCGCTGTCGTTGGCTTTATGAAAAACGTGGAGCGCGCTGCTGGTGGCCTCCCTTTGAGAAAAATGCCGAATTGGTTAAGGCCCATTGTGGGTTGGTTAATGCCTAAAGTGGGACCTCGTGGTCTTGAATTTGCTCGTACACGGGTTGAGATGAAAGCGATTGAGACAGTGCTTCACCTGCGCAGAGAGCAGCCTGCAAAAATAGCTTCTATGGTTCCTAAACATATCTGGCCCCTAGTAGAGCCCTATGGAATCAAGCCTAGCGAACAAGAGATTCATAAACCTTAAACCTATTTTTTCTTTGGAGTATTCCATGGCTTTATTTCTGATCGGTCTTATTATTTTTCTGGCTAGCCACTCGTGTCGCATCTTTGCTGAGTCTTGGCGCAACCAGATGATTGATCGTATCGGTGAAGTGAAATGGAAGGGTTTGTACACCATCGTTTCCTTAATTGGATTTGTCATCATGGTGATTGGCTATGGTCAAGCAAGCCAAAGTACAGTCGTTTTATGGAAACCTTATGCCACCCTTATCTACATTGCCCTAGTCTTAAATCTAGTGGCCTTTATAGTCCTAGCAGGAAGCTCGTCATCGAACAATGCGATTCGTCTCAAACTGAAGCACCCGATGATTTTGGGTGTCAAAGTATGGGCCCTAGCCCACCTCCTCTCCAATGGCACTCTAGTCAATCTCATCCTCTTTGGAGCCTTTTTAATTTGGGCCGTATTAGATTTTCGTTCAGCCAGAAAGCGCCCTGTTCATATTGCTGAACAGGCTCAAGTGAGCACCAAAGCGACAGTCATTACAATTGCTACTGGAGTGATTCTCTGGGTAGTCTTTATATTTGGATTACACCAATACCTCATTGGAGTTTCTCCTCTCGCCCAGCTGTCTTGAGCACTCTTTTGAAATCATCCGGTATGCGCACTCAGGGTGTCTTAATCAGCCTCCTCTTGACGCTAGCTTTATGGGGTTGTGATGCTCAAGCCCCCAAAGTGGAAGCGATTGATAGTCAAAGCAAGACGCTGACATGTTCTCTGAACGGCAGTCCCATTCAGATATTGATTACTAAGGGCTCTCTGGACGCAAGCCTACTTTATGAGGGCAAAGAGATTAAGGTGAACCTCTTAGAAGTAAAAGATTTTGATCAGATATTGATGCGCTTTGACTCACAAATTGGGCAACTCAAAATTAATAAGATGGGTAATGAATTGACGCAAGTCAAAGCTGGCAATGAACAAGTTGCTACTTGTGTGGCAGAATTCAATAAGTCTTAGGGCAATATCTCATCATTACATTATTGAGGCAAACATCATGAAAAAAAATCACTACATTATTGGCTTGCTTATTTTTGCTTGCTCGCAAAATTGGGTTATGGCTCAATCTGCTCAGGCAGAAGCAAAGCCAGTAGCGCCCATTAAGACGATTGCTGCATTAGATGTTGCCCGTTATCAGGGTACTTGGTATGAGATTGCAAAGTTTCCGAATTGGTTTCAAAGAAAATGTATTGCCGATACCAATGCGACCTATAAGATTAAAGATGATGGCAATGTGAATGTCACTAATCGCTGCACATTTGAGGGTGGAGGAAAAGGCGAAGCAATCGGTACCGCAAGACAAATTGG
>CAMBBT010000088.1 GCA_945864455.1 Polynucleobacter meluiroseus
AGCATCTTCACAATCCCTTTTGGACGCAAGTCAAAGTGCTCAGAAACCAATTGCGCAATCTTTTCATCAGAGATCTTGCCCGTACCGAATGTACTCACCATCACTGAAGTTGGTTTTGCAACGCCAATTGCATAAGAAATCTGAATTAAGCACTTGCTTGCCAAGCCTGCCGCCACGATGTTTTTAGCAACATAACGACCAGCATAGGCAGCGGAGCGGTCAACTTTGGAGGGATCTTTACCGGAGAACGCGCCACCACCGTGAGGAGCCGCACCACCGTAGGTATCCACAATAATTTTGCGGCCAGTCAAACCACAATCGCCCTGTGGACCACCAATAACAAAACGGCCTGTTGGATTAACTAAGAAGTTAATTGCGCCTTTGATTAAATGCTTAGGCAATACTGGTTTGATGATTTCTTCGATCACTGCTTCACGCAATTTTTCGAGAGAAATATCTTCATCGTGCTGAGTAGAAAGGACCACTGTGTCAATCGAATCAGGCTTGCCATCAACATAACGCAAGGTCACTTGTGACTTTGCATCCGGGCGCAACCAGGTCAAACGGCCATCACGGCGTAATTGTGATTGACGCTCTACTAAGCGATGTGACAAGTGAATTGGCAAAGGCATGAGCTCAGAAGTCTCGTCACAAGCGTACCCAAACATCAGGCCTTGGTCACCAGCGCCCTGATCTAGGCCATCGTCATGTGCCTTATCAACCCCTTGAGCAATATCTTGACTTTGCTTGTCATAAGCAACCAGTACTGCACAGCCTTTGTAGTCAATGCCGTAAGCTGTGTTGTCATAGCCAATCTCACGCAAGGTATTGCGGGCTACTTGAATGTAGTCAACGTTTGCGTTAGTAGTAATCTCACCAGCAAGCACTACCAAACCGGTATTACATAATGTTTCTGCTGCAACACGTGCAGTAGGATCTTGCGCCAGAATGGCGTCCAAGATTGCATCAGAAATTTGGTCTGATACTTTATCGGGGTGACCTTCAGAGACTGACTCTGAGGTAAAGAAGTAATCGTTTGCCATTGCCTATTCCTTAAAAAATTAACACGTTCTATGGGACAACTCGACGTGCCAGGAACCACAACGGCGACGCTTTAGCAGAATTTATGAATCGCCCTGCAAGTTGTCTTAACTCAGCGATGCATCAATTCTATCCGAAAAGTGCCAAAGCCATCAAGATCAACTTTAATTTGGCCCTGATGGCTGCATTGAATATCATTAGGGGGTGCGAAAACTAATCCTCAAACTGAGCCTCAATGCCATTGCTGCCCTTCCCCTCGCCTTAGTACAAGTCATTGGGGCCTCTATGGGCATCTTGGCTTATGTGGGCTCAAAGCAATATCGCTCACTTTTTCGCTCACAATATGAAGCTGTAGTTAGCGCCTACAAACTACCATTCAAGCTCTGGGAAGCAGTGAGAGCGTCTGGGATGCTATTTTCAGACAGCTTATGGATTTGGCGCAATCCTCAAAAGGCACTTGCGAAAGCAGAGGTGCCCGACTGGGATGTCATTCAAACTGCAATGTCTGAAGGCAAGGGCATGATTATCTTATGCCCGCACCTCGGCGGATTTGAAATCATTCCTCGCTTTCTGGCACAACATTTCCCCGCAACCATCATGTATCGCCCATCCCGACAAGAATGGCTAAACGAAGTGGTGGAAGAGGGGCGTGCCTATCCAAATATGCATTTTGTACCAACTAATCTTCAGGGCGTTCGCCATATGACCCGAGCCCTTGCAAAAGGTGAGGCTATCGCCATCCTTCCCGATCAAGTCCCCAGCGGCGGTGATGGTGTTTGGTGTAATTTTTTTGGTCGCCCGGCCTACACTACCACCCTGCCAATACGCCTTGCTAATCGACACCACACCCCTGCGGTAATGTTTACAGCAAAACGTAAAGCCTTGGGCTCTGGCTGGATAGTCAATGCTAAACGTTTGGCACCTTTTTCAGATGACCCCACTATTGCAGCAAGAGAATTAAATGCGGCAATCGAATCTGCGGTCTTAATTGTCCCAGAACAATTTATTTGGTCTTATAACCGCTATAAACATCCTGCAGGCGCTGAGCTACCTCCCAGTAATTAGTTATAAACTGATGACGTCAAGAAAGACTGGCAGAGTACTATTGGGTCTATCAGCGTTTTAAACATCGGCTACCTAGTGAGTCGAGCCTTTACGATTAACGAGATACTCTTGAGCACATCTTTAAGCAATTCTGGACGCAAAATTCGCTTCACCAAAATGCATGGTGCTGGCAATGATTTCATTGTGCTCAATGGTATTGATCAAGACCTGAGTACCGTTACACGAGAGCAATGGCAAACCTTGGCGCATCGTCAATTGGGTATTGGTGCTGATCAAATTCTGATCGTTGAAAAAGCGACCCATCCAGATGCGGATTTTCGTTATCGGATTTTCAATTCTGATGGCGGCGAAGTCGAGCAATGTGGCAATGGCTCGCGCTGCTTTGTACGCTTCGTATTAGATCAAGGCTTGTCCACCAAAAATCCATTACGTGTTGAAGTTGCTCACACCGTTCTAACTCTCAAATCTCATCCAGATGGTCAGGTAGAAGTCGATATGGGTGCCCCTATTTTTGAGCATAGCCAAATCCCATTTAATGCAAGTGGCTTGGCGAGCATGCAAGAGTTTCAAGAGATGCTTTATGCGCTTCCCCTAGATCATCCCGCCTCACATGATAGTTTTGTTGGCGTACTTTCAATGGGTAATCCACATGCTGTTCAAGTCGTTGCCGATCTTGAGAGTGCGCCTGTCCTTGAAGAAGGTCCTGAGATTGAAAAACACTCTGCGTTTCCAAAAAAGGTAAATGCCGGCTATATGCAGGTACACAATCGCAATGAAATCAAATTACGCGTATACGAACGTGGCGCAGGGGAAACTTTAGCGTGTGGTACTGGTGCTTGCGCAGCCGTGGTTTCTGGTATTCGCCGAGGCTTACTGGATTCCCCTGTGCAGGTACATACTCGTGGTGGGGATCTACAAATAGCCTGGGGCGGCATCGTCAACAATATTGTTCAGTCAGTCATCATGACTGGGCCAGCAGCCACCTCTTTTGAAGGCGAAACCCAAATCTAAGTAATACTTTCTTAGATGCCGTATTGATCGCGATACGCTTTTACTGCGGGCAAGTAATTAGTCAGTTCGGCATCACTAGATGCCGTTAAGAAAGACATCAAGTCGGCCAAGTTCGCAATTGCAATCACTGGCAAGCCAAACTCTTGTTCAACTGCCTGAACTGCAGACTTCTCACCGATTTCAAGGGCATTGCCAGAGCGCTCCATACGATCTAAGGCAATCAAGACTGCAGCAGGCTGAGCGCCTGCGCCACGGATGAGGTCCACTGACTCTCGAACTGAAGTACCAGCCGAGATCACGTCATCAATAATCACTACCCTGCCTTTGACTGGTGCGCCAATCAATGAGCCGCCCTCACCATGGTCTTTGGCCTCTTTACGGTTATAGGCAAATGGAACATTTAAACCGTTATCTGCTAGGGCGATAGCAGTTGCAGCGGCTAAAGTAATGCCTTTGTATGCAGGGCCATAAAGCATGTCAAAGGAAATCTGGGATTCTTGTAAAGCTTTCGCGTAGTAACGACCCAATGCACTTAAGTGCACACCATCGCTAAATCCACCCGCGTTAAAGAAATAAGGCGAAAGTCTTCCCGCTTTAGTTTTAAACTCCCCGAAGGACAAAACCTTTGCCTCCAAGGCAAAACGAATAAAGTTATCTTGATTTGAATTATTTGAGCTCATAGGCCTACATGTTACGCATCATTTCCGCGAACCTCAACGGTATCCGTTCCGCAGTCAAAAAGGGCTTCCTGCCATGGGCTATCAAGCAAAAGGCTGACTTTATCTGCATGCAAGAGCTCAAGGCGCAACGCGATGACCTAGAAGATGCCATCCTCAATCCAGATGGTATGCACGGCTTTTTTCACCATGCCGATAAAAAAGGGTACAGCGGCTGTGGCATCTACACCCCCCATAAGCCAGATGAAGTCTTATATGGCTATGGTAATGAGGAGTTTGATGCTGAGGGGCGTTATGTCGAGGCTCGCTTCAAAGGACTGTCGGTAATTTCGGTTTACATGCCCTCAGGCTCAAGTTCACCTGAGCGTCAGGAGGCTAAATACCGTTATCTTGATAGCTTCTTACCTCATCTGATTGGGCTGAAAAAATTAGGTCGTGAAATCGTCCTTTGCGGTGATGTCAATATTGCTCATCATGAAATCGATCTCAAGAACTGGAAAGGCAACCTTAAAAACTCTGGCTTCCTGCCAGAAGAGCGGGCATGGCTCACCAACTTATTTGAGAAGGTTGGCTACGTAGATGTCTATCGCACTCTAGAACCTAAGGCTGGTGAATCTTGTTACACCTGGTGGAGTAATCGCGGGCAAGCCTATGCTAAGAATGTTGGCTGGCGTATTGACTATCAGATCAGTACAGCAAGCATTGCTGCTACTGCCAAGAAAACTGCTGTCTACAAAGATGAGCGCTTCTCAGATCATGCCCCGCTTACTGTGGACTACGACTGGAAGCTGTAATGAACGCTAGCCTTAATCTTTCTTGATCTCAACAATTTTGAAATGAATCGTTGCCCAAATTAAGAGTAAGACTGGTGCACCAATAATCGCCGTGCCATAGAAGAAGGTCTGGTAGCCAAAGCTATCAACAAATACTCCGGAGAAGCCTGCCAACCATTTTGGTAACAACAACATCATCGAGCTAAATAGGGCGTACTGAGTAGCAGAGTAGCGAATATTCGTGAGCGCAGATAAAAAGGCAATAAATGCAGCGCTAGCAATACCTGAACTCAAATTATCAGCCGAGATTACCCAAATCAAGCCATGCAAATCATGGCCCTGGGTTGCCAGCCAAGCGAATAAGAGGTTACTGACTGCCGACAACACTGCACCCAAAAATAAAATCCGTAGAACGCCAAATCGCAAGGTCAAAACGCCGCCAATAAAAGCACCCACCAAAGTCATGATGACACCAAATACTTTGCTCACCGCCGCCACTTCGTCTTTGGTATAACCCATGTCGACATAAAAAGGGTTGGCCATGATGCCCATGACTACATCACTAATACGATAGATAGCAATCAAGGACAAAATCAACACTGCATGCCAGTGGTAACGAGTGAGAAACTCAGCAAATGGCTCAATCAAAGTTTGATGTAACCACGCTTTAACATTGCGAGCTTTTGGCAAATCAATTTTCACCGGCTCTTTGCTTAATAAAGTAGTAATCACACCCACGCTAATGGATGCAGCCATACATAAATAAGCGAACTGCCAAGCGCCTGCATCATAACCACTGCCTGTCTCTGCTCGGGCAGCGAGCCAGAGAACGCCTGCACCAGACCAGATTAAAGCAAGGCGATATCCCGTTTGATAAGTAGCAGCTAAGGCGGCTTGATGATCACTATTAGCTGATTCAATCCGAAACGCATCTAATGCAATGTCTTGAGTAGCCGAACCAAATGCGACCAGCAGCGCGCACCAAACTACAGAGTTGAGCGCAATCTTAGGATCAAGGGTGGACATTCCCACAAGACCCAAAATGATAAGTGCCTGCGCAAATAACAACCAGCTGCGACGTCGCCCGAATAATTTCGTTAAGAATGGAATTTGTAAACGATCAACCAGTGGAGCCCACATCCACTTGAATGCATAAATCAGCCCAACCCAAGTTAAGTAGCCAATAGTGCTGCGATCAATGCCGGCTTCACGTAACCAAAAGCTTAAAGTTCCAAGAATCAGCAGTAGTGGAAGGCCAGCAGA
>CAMBBT010000089.1 GCA_945864455.1 Polynucleobacter meluiroseus
GTGTGATTGTGATTGCCATCATTACTGGATTAGTAAACTGGCTTTATTTAGACTCTGTATCGATCGCAATACTCAGAGCCGTATCTGTCATGGTGATTGCATGCCCTTGCGCCCTTGGCTTAGCAACACCAGCAGCCATCATGGCGGGACCTGGAATTGCAGCGCGCTTTGGCATTCTGATTAAAGATCCACAAGTGCTTGAACTTGCACACCGATTAAATATCGTTGCCTTTGATAAAACGGGAACCCTGACGCTTGGCAAGCCGAGACTTCTCAATTTAATTTCATTCACCAATTCAGCAGATACAGATGTCATCCTAACTAGTGCGGCAGGCTTGCAATTGGGTAGTGAACATCCTTTAGCCAAGGCTTTACTTGATGCGGCCCAGCAAAAAGGAATGAGCCCCATTCCGCCTTCTGAAAGTAAAGCTCTCCCAGGTGTCGGCATTAGCGGCAAACCCAGCGCTGGCCCTTGGATGGGCCAAAATCTCTGCTTACAAAGCGTTGTGTCACTAAGCTCGAATAGTCATTACGCAGACATCATTAAAAAAGCGCAAGCTTGTTTTGATGCGGGTCAAACTGTTTCTGTTTTGATGAATGAATCTACCTCATCACCACTTGCCATCATTGCTTTTGGAGACGAGCTCAAAAGTAATGCGAAGGCAGCAATTAGCTCTTTACATCAGTTACATATTCGGACTGTCATGCTCTCGGGTGACAATACTGCGGCAGCAAATCGAGTGGGTCAGCTCATTGGCATTGATGAAGTCTTTGCACAAATCATGCCAAACAATAAGGCAGACATGATCCGTAAGCTGCAATCATCTCAAAAGGATGGAGAACGGCAGTGGATTGCAATGGTGGGAGATGGTGTTAACGACGCGCCTGCTCTGGCTACTGCAGATGTTGGTATGGCTATGTCTACGGGTACGGATGTTGCAATGCAGGCTGCGGGTATCACCTTAATGCGTGGAGATCCCACTTTAGTTGCAGATGCGATTGATATTTCTAAAAGGACTTGGAAAAAGATTCAGCAAAATTTGTTTTGGGCTTTTATCTTCAACGCTACTGGAATTCCCCTAGCAGCACTGGGCTACCTGTCGCCAATGCTGGCAGGTAGCGCCATGGCACTTTCCAGCTTTTGTGTATTGAGCAACGCGCTTTTACTCAAACGCTGGCGCCCGTCTCATGCCTAAACTAGCTTTATTTGGGATTCTTGCGAATCAATTCGATATCGCCGTAGAAAGCTCGGGTTTCTGATTTTGTATTGTCTGTATCAGTTAATAAAGCAATCCCAATCACTTCACCTGGAGCCTCACCATAAGCGCGTTTGTAATCTGCAGCAAGGTCGCGTTGATGCTTGTGCCAAGTGCCTAAATTATCCCAGCCAGAATCAACCACAATCATTTTAATGCGCGAGGTGTGCGTATTATTGACAATCGTATCCACTGGAGATTTTCCAGACCAGATATACATGAGCGTGGCATACGGCATTTCTTGACCGCTAATGAGGTTAGCCATCTCGAAGTTCATCTTTTCTTTTAATGGCAATTTAGATTTATTACCATCAAACGCCACCAATATTCTCAGGGGTGCATCATCGTAATAACGCTCAGCATTATCAGCTTCAAGAATGGCGCTTAATGCCTTCCACTCCCACTGCAACCATAAATTATTTGCTTGTCTTGGGCGTAACTTCACAGCAAGGCCCGAGGCTGATGTTTTAGAATTAGCACTCAGTACCGTTCTACCTTGGTAATTTTCAAGTCGGTAAACCGTATTCTTCTTATTGGGCGCTATGCGATAGAAATTCCAGCCATGAGGCATACCGTTGCGAGCAGTTTGCGCAGAAAATTTAGGCAGCTCATCCTGTGCTGGAAGTTTGCTGGGATCAAAAGCCTGCCTCGGCTCATCTTCTAGTGAGCTCCCGCCAAAACCAGCACAGCCAGCCAGCGCCATCAGCGCACTGAGAATTAGGGGAAGTAAAACGTGTTTCAACATATTGCCAATTGTCCCAAAGAATTGCTCAAGTGAGTCTAAAATCAGCTGATGCGCCATCAATCACCCTCGAGTTGGGCAGCAATCTGCATTTGCATAGCAGCGCTAGTGCATTTTGCCCTGGGTTTTTCAATTGAATTTTCGGTTGATGAAGCACACTACGCGCTGTATGCCCAACACTTAGCTTGGAGCTACTTTGATCACCCGCCATTGGTAGGTTGGATTCAGTGGCCGCTGGTTGCCCTCACCTCTTCAGAAGGTTTAATTCGTTTAGTGCCAGAGTTGCTGTGGGTGATCTCCTGCCTTTTAGTGTATCAAGTCACCCTAGAGATACATCACTTCATTCAAGGCCGCAACTCAGGGTATCTCACAAGCTCACTGCCATCAGCCAATACTTGTGGACTCATGGCTGTTCTGGCTATCGTTGCAGCGCCAATGCCACATGTACTAGCAATTGGTTTATTACCAGATACTTTGTTGGCGCCCTTAAGTCTTGGCCTCATGTTCATGGTGCTACGCTGGTTAATCCAAGATCATTTCACCATTGGTGACTGGCTTTTAACTGGCGCCCTGCTTGGGTTAGCTGGCCTCAGTAAATACACTGCCATCTTTACTGCTTTTGCTTTACTGCTTGTATTTATAGTTGCCCGCAGAAAACCTTGGATTGGAAAAGTTGGTTTTTGGTTAGCGCTCCTCCTTGCCCTTCTCTTTATTAGCCCGGTGCTCTATTGGAATTGGCTTAATGATTGGATTTCCTTTAAATACCAAATTGCCCATGGCAGCGGCGGCGAATGGTTATGGCGTAGATTGGGCACATTCCTGGGTATTCAAATTATCGTCTTTGGTCCACTGCTCATCATCGGCAGTTATATTTTCCTGAAAGACTGCATTCATGCAACCAGGCTTTCTTTATTGGCATTACTGGGATTCTTCTTTATTCCCTTTGTGATTTTTGCAAGCCTTTCCGGTGGAGGTGGCCTACCTCACTGGACAACACCTGCATGGTTTTGTTTAGCCCCTTTCGCTGGTATTGGTTTAGCAAAGGCTTGGTCTCTTCAACATCGAGTCGTCATACGCGCTTTATTGATTTTTCAAGTCACACTGTGTCTTATTGGCTTTGGCTTTGTTTTATCTGGCGGTATTACTTCCGCATCCATTAAGTCAAACCCGATTGCTGATCTTTATGGCTGGAAAATAGCAGGGCAAAAAGCAGCTGAATTGGCCCAAGCTACTAAAGCAGATGGCATTGCTGTACAAAACTGGACGCTGGGTAGTCGTGCTGCTTGGTACGCAAAACCGATCCCCGTATTTGTGCTTGATCAAAGAAAAGACCAATTTGATATTTGGTTTGACCAGCTTCCCTTAGGATCAAATATTGTTCTCATTAATTGGTCTGGCATGAGCTTCTCACCGCCTGTTGGCAGTAAGTCCGCCTTTGAAGGCTGCGAACTCTTAGATAGCCTAGAAATCGCGCGCTTTGGCCGGGTACTGTCTAAATTTGACTTTAGCCTCTGTAGCAACTGGCAGGGACCCATTTCAGTAGAGTAAATAGCCTTAATTCAGGACCTTAGGTGCGCAAGGCATTATCCTTACGCCTATGAGTTCAATACCCCAATCCACCCCTAAAACCCCTTCTGGGTGGAAATCAATGCTGAAGCGTGCATGGCCCACGATCCGTATTTTGTTATCGATTGCACTTCTATGGAAAGCAACTAGCGGAATTGATTGGCAGACCCTATTCGATTCTGAAATCAAAATGGAGCCGATTTGGTTTTTAGCTGCCTTGGCTAGCATGATGACTGCCTTTATCTGTGGCGGCTATCGCTGGGGATTATTGATGCAGGCAGTCGGATTCCCGCGTCGCATTCATTCTTATATCGGTCTTTATTTTGCGGGCGGATTAATTAACCAAGGTCTGCCAAGCACATTAGGTGGCGACAGCTATCGTGCGATTACCGCAACCCACCTCACCAGCTCCGGAAACTTAAGCGATACCAAAGAATTAGATCAAGAACTTCATCATGCAGTTGATCTGGGGCATGCCACACCCAAATTACGACTGAGCTTTGCAATGACTCTAGTTGATCGACTACTTGGCCTTGGTGGTAATAATTTATTAGGTGGCATTGGTTTAATACTGGGCGGTGCAACTCTGGCTGCTTGGGGTCAAGATTTAGGTTATGCCGTAGTAGGCATCACGCTATTGGCAGGACTGATCATCGCCATTGTCTTGGCGTGGACTCCTAGCCGTCAATTGCTTCAAAAGCTGCTAGATCGCTTGCAAATGAATGATGCAATGCCTGGCATCAAACTGGCTTTTTCTTGGCCTACGAATATTGCACAAGCTTTATTAGCTATTGGAATTCACTGCCTAACCATTCTCACTCTTTTATTCTGCATGAAGGCCTATGGAGTGGACGCGCCAATCGAGGGATTAATGATTGGGTTGCCAGCACTGAGTTTATTACTCATGCTTCCCATTAGCATCTCAGGCTGGGGATTGCGTGAGGCCACCTTATCTTCAGTATTGGCGCTGTGGGGTGTTAATCCCTCTTTAACCGTATTGGCATCCATTAGTTATGGTGCAATCACTGTTTTATCGGTATTGCCTGGTGCATACTTTTTACTAAAACGAAAATAATTCTTTCAGAGAAAAACGATGACTATTAGCGTCAATACCATGCGTGCTATCGATCATTGGGTCGGTGTGCCGCTCTGCGCGATTGCTAGCCCATTGGTAGCTTTGATGGATGGCATCAAGAATATCTTTAGCCGTGGTCCAGAAGCCCCAAGAAAATTACTGTTTATTGAGCTTTCAGAAATGGGTAGCGCTATTTTGGTTGATCCCGCTATGCGCAATGCACAGGCTCGTGGCGCCGAAATATTCTTTCTCATCTTTAAAAGCAATCGCGCCAGTCTGACTTTACTCAATACCGTCAAGCCAGAAAATATTTTTACAATTGATTCATCTAGCTTAGGCGGCTTAATTAAAGATACCTTGCGATTTTTAATCATTGCTCACCGGCATCGTATTGATACGGTGATCGATCTAGAGCTCTTCTCCCGTTTTACTGCCCTGCTGACTGGCTTATGTGGCGCCCGGCGTCGTGTGGGTTATCACATCTTTCATGGTGAAGGCTTATGGCGTGGTTTCATGCTCACCCGTAAGGTGCACTACAACCCACATATCCACATTACTAAGAATTTTCTTTCTTTGATCCATGCAGCCTTTGCAAAACAGATTGAAGTGCCATTCAGCAAAATTCAGATCCCGGATTCTGAAGTGCGCTTAGAGCAAGCAGTCATCAATCCAATAGCGCTTGAGAAAGTACGTGAGCGAATTGAAAAATTAGCTAAAGAAGCTGGTATTGAATATGTCCCTGGCAAGAACCGCTTAATTTTGATCAACCCAAATGCTAGTGACTTATTGCCACAACGCCGCTGGGCTCAACAGCGTTTTTCTGAATTGATTCAAAGCGTACATCAACAATACCCCAATGATCTGATTTTAATTACTGGCTCCCCTGCTGAATTTGATTATGTAGAAAAAGTACGCGTAGTGGCCAATATTAACAATGCCCTGAACTTTGCAGGCCAAGTCAGCTTTACAGAACTGCCGCCGCTCTACACTCTCTCAGATGTCATGGTGACCAATGATTCTGGTCCAGGCCACTTCTCCGCTATAACTCCATTAAGAACAGTTGTTCTCTTTGGGCCAGAGACTCCAGCCCTCTACGGATCGATTGGAAACTCGATTGCGATTACTGCTAACTTAGCGTGCTCTCCATGCGTGAGTGCTGCTAACCACCGCAAAACTCCATGTCAAGATAAT
>CAMBBT010000090.1 GCA_945864455.1 Polynucleobacter meluiroseus
ATGGCTTTAGCTCTATTGCATCAACAAGAGGCACTGGGCATTAAGGCCTATGCGGCTATTCCGTATGCCGATGCACTAGATTTGTTTCCGAAATGGTTGCAGCAACTGGATATGGAAAGCAACGGTAAATCAATTGACCGTGATGGCAAACCAGTGAAGCACTCTTCACCAGTAGTCTTTGGTAGCGCGGGTAGTAATGCACAGCACTCCTACTTCCAACTCCTTCATCAAGGTTGTGATGTCGTTCCCATTGACTTCATTGCAGTTCGTAAACCCATGAGTAGTCGACCAGAGGCTGTTGCACATCACCGAATCTTGCTATCGAATTGCTTGGCACAAGCTCAGGCTTTAGCGCATGGCAAAAAAGCTGATAATCCAAACGATGTTTACCCCGGTAATCGCCCAAGTAACTTACTACTTCTGCCAGAACTCAATGCTTTCTATTTAGGGGCCCTCCTTGCCCTCTATGAAAATCGTGCCGCTAGTCTTGGCGCTCTTTGGAATATCAATAGCTTTGACCAACCCGGCGTAGAGTTTGGCAAAGTGCTCGCTAAGCCGATTGAGAAAGCCCTGCTCGATGCTTCTCATACAGAAGCCAATGACAATATTGATGCTGTTACTGCAGCGCGCATTAACTTGTTAAATTCATAGGGCAGCAATCTACCTAAGTCTGATCAACTTGACATTGCCAGACAAATTGTTTAAACTTGTATAAACAATTAACTAGGGGGTGCCTATGGCTCCAGCACTGAAGGTAGAGCAAACCATTCAAGAATGGGGGAATGGTCTTGGTGTTCGAATCACTTCACCAGTGGCTAAAGCTGCCCATTTTTCTCAAGGAGTCCCTATTTCAGTCGAGGTTGTTAAGGATGGTGTTTTACTCAGGGTGGTTGGCAAGCCTAAACTGAGCCTCTCTCAAAAGCTAAAAGCCTTTGATCCAGAGACACATGGCGGCGAAGTAATGATATCAACACCCATTGGGAAAGAAATTATTTAATGGCAGAAAAATTGAAAGCTTGGGTTCCTGAACGTAGGGACATGATTTGGATTAACTTTAATCCCCAATTGGGAAAAGAAATGAAAGATGAACATCCCATGCTCGTCATCTCACCCAAAGCATTTAATGAAAAAACTGGTCTAGTTATTGGTCTTCCTATGACGCATGCAAAGTCCAATGAAACCAATCCATTTGCAATCAAAGTTTCTGTTGGTCGAAGTGAGCCCGTCTTTATCTTGACACACCAACCAAAATCTTTTGATTGGCGCCTGCGCTCTGCAAGACCTCATCCATGGAAAATGCTTACACCCGCCCTATTTCAAGAAGCATGTAATGGTTTGAATTCTATTATTGAAATTGCTCACCAATAAATATTACATATCAGGATTTACTGTGCAACTCTCTCCATCGATTTTTAAAGCCTATGATATCCGCGGCATTATTGATGAGACCTTAGAGCCATCCATTGCCAAACTCATTGGCCAGGCTTTTGGTACAGAGATGCGCGAACTTGATGAAACCGAGATTGTGATTGGTCGTGATGGGCGCTTATCAGGTCCCGTCTTAATCGAAGCTCTGACTGAAGGCTTGTTATCGACCGGTATTAATGTGATTGATTTGGGTATGGTGGCTACACCGATGGTGTACTTTGGCGCCAACCAAGTGATTAACGGTAAGAAACCCAAGTCTGGGATCATGATTACGGGTAGCCACAACCCACCGAACTACAACGGTTTCAAAATGGTCTTGGGTAGTGCTGCGATTTATGGCGATCAAATCCAGGCGTTGCGTAAACGCATTGAGGCTAAACAATTTGTTGCTGGCCAAGGAGTGCGTAGTGCCTTTGATATTTTCCCGATGTATTTAAAGCGCATTGTTGGTGATGTGAAGTTAGCCCGCCCTATGAAGATTGCAGTCGATTGCGGTAATGGTGTCGGTGGTGCATTTGCTGGCAAGCTCTTTAGAGCACTAGGCTGCGAAGTCGAAGAACTCTTTTGTGAAGTCGATGGTCATTTTCCGAATCATCATCCTGATCCTGCGCATATTGAGAACTTACAAGATCTGATTAAGAACCTGCAGACTACCGATAATGAACTCGGTCTTGCCTTTGATGGTGACGCTGATCGTCTAGGCGTTGTTACTAAAGATGGTCAAGTGATTTTTCCAGACCGACAAATTATGCTCTTTGCAAAAGATGTACTGTCTCGTCATCCTGGCGCTCAGATTATTTATGACGTCAAGTGCACACGTAACCTCGCTACCTGGGTTAAACAGCATGGCGGTGAGCCCTTGATGTGGAAAACAGGTCATTCTCTAGTAAAAGCTAAGCTCAAAGAAACTGGTGCACCTCTTGCCGGTGAAATGTCTGGCCATATTTTCTTTAAAGACCGTTGGTTTGGTTTTGATGATGGGCTATATACAGGAGCACGTCTTTTGGAGATCCTCTCAAAAGAAAAAGATCCCAATCAAACACTCAATGATCTGCCGAATGCAATCTGCACCCCTGAACTTCAACTGGCTTGTGCTGAAGGCGAGCCTTTTGCTTTACTAGAGACCATTAAAGCCAATGCTAAGTTCCCTACCGCTCAGTCAATTAATACGATTGATGGTGTGCGCGTGGAATATGCCGATGGTTTTGGTTTAGCTCGTCCATCCAATACAACGCCAGTGGTGGTGATGCGCTTCGAGGCGGATAGTGAAGCGTCAATTGCCCGCATTCAGGCGGAATTTAAGGCTGTCTTATTGGCTGCTAAGCCAGGTGCGAAGCTACCTTTCTAGGGCTCCTATAGCAATAACCTCATAATTTATGCGCATATTGACTGCGTATAAATTATGCCTATAATTGCATCATGATCATTCATGACACCATGCACACTTACAACAAAGAAAAAAGCTTAAAAAAGGCCACCAATCTCACCCTCAACACCGAGGTATTGGCAGAGGCTAAAAAGTTAGGCATCAATATATCGAAGGCATGTGATGCCTTTTTAGAGTCACTTGTCAGGCAAGAAAAAGAGCGGTTATGGAAATTGGAGAATGCAAAATTTATCAGAGAATACAATCAAATCACCGATGAAGAGGGACTCCCACTTGACAAGTGGAGAACGTTTTAATGGCCAGATTTAGTATCTATCATAATGCCGATGACCCTACAAAAACAACACCATATATTCTTGATGTTCAAACTGACCTACTAAGCGGCTTGAATACACGAATAGTAATACCACTCCGAAAAAGTGGTAGATATCAAAATTTAAGCTCAGCGGAGGATTTAATGCCTAGCTTTGCAATTCAGGGCAAATACTTTATCTTAGATACACCAAGAATGGCTGCAGTTCCCACTAAGCACCTTACAAAAGAAGTTGGCAGCCTGAGAGATCAGCAGCACATTGTTATAGCCGCCATTGATAGACTCTTTCATGGCTTCTAATGAGGGCATTAGTGAACTAAGGGCTTATTGCTCTCAGTTTCAATATCGTGATTTGTTAAATTAGCTTTAATCACCTGGTTTTGGAGTTATCAGATTTCAGGTGAAAATACCCTCTCTCGTTTAAGATTTCATATGAATTCAATTGTTAGCAGCCCTATTTCCTTTGATTACCCCCAGCAAGATGCTTCGGGGGTGACCTGCACTGCTCAAGCTTGGGCCAAGACCCCTCCCGAGCTTCATGGTTCAGCAAAGGCTGCCGTGATTGCTCGTATTAAACAGTTGCTCATTGAAAAAGATGCTGCCTTAGTCGCTCACTACTACGTTGATGGTGATATTCAGGATTTAGCGATGGAAACTGGCGGCTTTGTTGCCGACTCTTTAGAGATGGCGCGCTTTGGTAAGAATCATCCTGCCAAGAACTTAATTGTTGCTGGTGTACGTTTTATGGGAGAGTCTGCCAAGATTCTGAGTCCTGAGAAACACATCTTCATGCCTGACTTAGAGGCCACCTGCTCTTTAGATCTTGGATGTGATGCTAATGATTTTGCTAAATTTCGTGCCTTGCATCCTGATCGTGTGGTGGTTGTTTATGCAAACACTAGTGCTGCAGTCAAAGCGCAAGCCGATTGGATGGTAACCAGTTCATGCGCTCTTGCCATCGTGCATCAACTCAAAGTTGAAGGCAAAAAGATTTTGTGGGCACCCGATCGTCATCTTGGTCGATATATACAGGAGCAGACTGGTGCAGCTATGTTGCTGTGGAATGGCGCTTGTATTGTTCATGATGAATTTAAGGCTGCTGAGCTCGAGATTCTGAAGGCTGCTCATCCTAAGGCCATGATTTTGGTTCATCCAGAGTCTCCTCAAGCAGTAGTTGATTTAGCAGATGTTGTTGGCTCTACCTCCGCAATGATCAAAGCAGTAGTCGACGGTAGCGCTACTGAGTACATCGTAGCTACTGACAAGGGTATCTTGCACCGCATGCGCCAATTGGCTCCAAACAAGAAATTGATTGAAGCACCGACGGCTGGTGACAGCGCAACTTGCAAGAGCTGCGCTCACTGCCCCTGGATGGCCATGAATGGTTTACAAGGTATCTTAGATTGTCTTGAGAATGCCTCTGGTGAAATCTTTATTGAAGGGTCTATTCGGGTTAAAGCATTGACCTGCATTGATCGCATGCTCGACTTCACCAAGAATCACCCTGATCTTCTAGCCAAAGCCCAGCATGGCTTTGTGAAAAACATTGGCGCTGCCTAATTTATGTTTGAATACAACGAATCTCTAGAGCAAGCGCGTCATCGCAATATTACTGACGCCCTGATGGAAGATATTGGTACCGGAGATTGGACTGCTAAGCTGGTACCCAACAAAACTGTTCAAGCACAACTCATCGTTCGCCAAGCAGCAGTTCTCTGCGGGGTAGATTGGTTTGAGGGCACCCTCAAGAAGCTAGATCCTCATGCCAATGTGACCTGGTATTACCGGGAAGGCGATCTGATGAAAGCCGATACCAAAGTGTGCGCTATTGAGGCCGACTCTCAGGCCCTACTCTCTGCTGAGCGTACCTGCATTAACTTTCTGCAGACACTCTCTTGGACTGCCAGCATCACCCGCCAGCATGTTGAGGCTATTGCAGGTGTTAGCCCGAATCCTAAAGGCTGTGCGGTACTAGATACACGCAAGACTATTCCAGGCTTACGTCAGGCCCAGAAATACGCAGTGCGTGTTGGTAGTGGTCAGAACCAACGCCTTGCTTTATGGCACGGCATCCTCATTAAAGAAAATCATATTGCTGCAGCTGGTAGTGTCACTGCTGCTCTGAAAAATGCTGCTGCACTCAATGCGGGAGTAGACATTCAGATTGAGGTTGAGAATTTTTCTGAATTAGAAGAAGCTCTCGCTGCAGGTGCCAAAAGTATTTTGGTTGATAACTTCACGACTGATCAAATGAAACAAGCAGTAGAGTTGACTGCAGGCCGCGCATTACTAGAAGCATCAGGTGGGATTAATCTGGATCAAATGCGTGCGATTGCAGCTACGGGAGTTGATCGCATTTCTCTTGGTAAGTTGACCAAGGATGTCAGTGCGGTCGATTTTTCAATGAGAGTTCTGGGTTAATCCTCGTTTAATTCCTAAGTTTCTTTTTTACTTTCTGCGCCCTCAGCCTGAGGCGTCAGAATCGTCGGATAAGAAACTGCCCAGGTCCCTGGATAGTCACGGCTGTAGTGCAGCCCTCTGCTCTCTCGGCGCATCAGCGCAGATCTCACAATCAACTCAGCGCACTCTAATAAATTACGCAGTTCAATCAGATCTCGCGTCACTTTAAAGTTCGCGTAATA
>CAMBBT010000091.1 GCA_945864455.1 Polynucleobacter meluiroseus
CACACTATGCTGCGCGTCGGCGATATGAATCGTTCGATTGATTTCTACACCAAAGTTTTGGGTATGAATTTACTGCGCACTACTGAGCGTCCTGATCAGAAATACTCCCTAGCCTTTGTTGCCTTTGGTAAAGGCAATGCAGATGGCCAGTCTGAAATTGAACTCACCTATAACCACGGAGTCTCTTCATATGACTTAGGTACCGCTTATGGGCATATTGCCATTGGTGTACCTGATGCTTATGCTGCTTGCGCGAAGATTAAAGCTGCCGGTGGCAATGTCACTCGCGAGGCTGGTCCTGTTGCTGGTGGTGACACCATCATTGCCTTTGTAACCGATCCCGATGGTTACAAGATAGAACTCATACAGCGTTAATGGCAATAAGCGCTGAGCAATATCAGCTAGAAATTCTTGATAGTCTTACCGATATACCTGCATCTGCATGGAACAAACTTTTACCTAAAGATGCGGGGCCCTTTTTAAATCACGCATTCTTATCTGCGCTCGAAGAAACGGCGTGTGTAGGGGGTGCTACTGGCTGGCAGGTTGCCCATCTTGGTTTAAAAGACCAAGATACATTAGTCGGGGCGCTACCCCTCTACTTAAAACGGCATTCTTATGGAGAATTTGTCTTTGATTGGTCATGGGCACAAGCATATGAACAACAGGGCATGAACTACTTCCCGAAAGCGCTTTGCGCCATACCCTTTACGCCTGTTCAAGGAGCCCGCATCTTATACGCTCCTGAAAACAATGCAGCAGAAATTTACTCGAACTTAATCACCGGACTCAAATCTTTATTAGCAGCGAATCATCTCTCTTCTGCCCACATCCTTTTTCCATTAGCCTCTGAGGTTCAGGCATTTGAAGCTCAAGGGTTTATGTTGCGTGACTCGGTTCAGTTTCACTGGCATAACCAAGCTTTCCAAAGTTTTGAGCATTTTTTATCTGCCCTCACCATGAAGCGGCGTAAAAATATTCGGCGTGAGCGAGAGCAAGTATCAAGAGAGCAGATTACCTTTAGACATGTTCCTGGGAAGCTATCTACTGACCAAGACTGGGAATTCTTTTACCGCTGCTATCAAAATACGTATATAGAGCATCTATCTAGCCCCTACTTAAATGAAGCCTTTTTTAAGTTGTGGGCACAGCGCATGCCAGACAATTTACACCTCATCATTGCCCAGCGCGATCAAATACCCATTGCTGCCTCACTACTGGTAGTTGATAAGCCCTCCTCCAAAGCCTATGGGAGATATTGGGGTGCCATTGAGCATGTGCCTTGCCTGCACTTTGAAACAGCCTATTACCAAGCCATTGAATACTGTATCGAGCAAGGCATTCAAACTTTTGAGGGTGGAGCCCAAGGCGAACACAAAATGGCGCGGGGCTTTTTACCAACCACGATTCAATCAGCCCATTACATCGTGGACCCACAGTTTTCTCAGGCAGTAAAACACTTTTTAGATCGCGAGCATCAAGGAATAGCAGCATATGTTGATGAGCTTGCCGAACATAATCCGCTGAAATCGACTAAAGTACAGCTATGAATTCCGATAGCAAACCACAAATCCAAGATGGTTCCTATTCACTCTCTACTGGAGATGATGAATCTGACTCTCCTTGTATCGGGATCTGCACCACGCTTTACGATGAGATTTGCCAAGGCTGTGGTCGCACATTAAGCGAGGTCAGTAATTGGGTATTTCTCTCTGATGAAGAGAAGGCCTCGGTCTGGAAGCGCGTTCGCGAGGACGGCACTGCGATGCGCTTTCAGAGACAGCTAAAAGAAAATAAGCCTGCGTAGTTAGTCTGCGTAGTTAGCCAGCTAGTGCTTGGCTTCGTAAATACTCTTCATAAGTACCTGAGTAATCAACAACCGTACCATCCATCTTCACTTCTAAGATGCGATTGGCTAGCGCGGAAACAAATTCCCGGTCATGAGATACAAATAACAGGGTGCCATCGAATTTCTCTAAGGCAATCTGCAAACTTTCAATCGATTCCATATCCATATGGTTGGTTGGCTCATCCATTGCGAGAACATTATATTTTTGGAGCATGAGTTTGCCCCAAATCATTCTGCCCTTTTCACCACCGGATAGAACTTTGACAGATTTTCCAATGTCATCACCAGAAAACAATAAGCGACCCAATGTGCCTCGAATGGATTGATCGTCATCGCCAGTATTGCGCCACCAATTCATCCAGTCCATGAGCAATTCATTTTTGGAGAACATCTCAGTATTATCTTGAGGCATGACACCGACCTTGGCATTCTCAGCCCACTTCACATCCCCGCTATCCACGGCAATACCATCAAAGCGCTTGCTGAGAATAGAATTTAATAGCGTTGTTTTACCAGCACCGTTCTGACCGATGATGGCAATCTTTTCACCAGCACGAACGCCGAGCTTAAAGTTTTTAAAGATAGTGCGATCATAGGTTTTAGTTAATCCATTGCACTCTACTGCCATGTTGTGCAATTTTTTCTCAGTATCAAAACGAATGAATGGGTTTTGACGTGAAGAAGGCTTGACTTCAACAATCTCAATTTTTTCCAACTGACGCTGACGCGAAGTCGCTTGACGCGCTTTAGAAGCATTCGCAGAGAAGCGGGCTACGAAAGCCTGTAATTCAGCAATTTTTTCTTTAGCTTTTACGTTGGAACTGAGTTGCTGTGTTCGTGCCTGCACAGAAGCTAGCATGTAGGAGTCATAGTTTCCTGGGTAGACCTTGAGAGTGCCAAAGTCCATATCAGCCATATGCGTGCAGACTTCATTGAGGAAATGCCGATCATGAGAAATAATCACAATGGTGCTCTTAATCTCATTGAGAATATCTTCGAGCCAATGAATAGAGTGAATATCCAAGTTATTGGTTGGCTCATCTAGAAGCAGTACGTCTGGATCAGAAAACAATGCTTGCGCTAGCAATACGCGCAATTTCCAACCGGGTGCAACGTTACTCATCGGGCCATTATGTTGCTCAATTGGAATGCCGATTCCTAATAACAACTCACCTGCTTTTGCTTCAGCGGTATAGCCACCATACTCGGCATACTTACCTTCAAGCTCGGCCGCTTTCATATAATCTTCATCGGTCGCCTCTGGATTAGCGTAGATAGCATCACGCTCAGCAGCTGCCCTCCACATCTCTTCATGGCCCATCATTACGACATCGAGTACTCGCACATCCTCGTAAGCAAACTGATCTTGGCGTAATTTACCCAAACGAACTCCAGGATCTAAGCTGACGTTGCCGCTGGTGGGCTCAAGTTCACCACCTAAAATCTTCATGAAGGTTGATTTACCGCAACCGTTTGCACCGATCAGGCCATAACGATTGCCGCCGCCAAACTTGACGGAAATATTTTCAAACAGGGGTTTTGCCCCAAACTGCATAGTGATATTAGATGCGGACAACACGGATAGTTTCTAGCTTTCTGAAATTTAATTCAATAGATACCCTCAAATTGGGGGCAAAGACCGTTATTTTAACGGGTTCAGGATCCTAATGTCTAAATTAGACTTTGACCTTAAATGGGGTGAAATTCGTATGGGTGTCGTAATAGTCCTCATTTTCCTTGCGCTTGAGAAAATTAACGACCCAATAGGTCATAGGGGTAGCTAGGACCTCCCAAGAAGTTTTCAGGACATATTGAGCCAGCGCCACTTGAATAATCTCATGGATAGGCCAGATGCCATAGAAGGCCAGCATATAGAAAAAAGAGGAGTCAATGAGCTCCCCTACTGCTGTGCTACCAATAGTTCGCGTCCACAGCAACCGCCCCTGAGTCCAGATTTTCATTTTGGCGAGCACGTAACTGTTGGTGAAACTGCCACACCAAAAAGAAAACATCGAAGCCAAGGCAATCCGCCAGGAGTTTCCAAAAACAGTTTCGAGGCCCTGTTGATAGTTGGCCATGTATGAGCCAGGAGCAACGGGCAGTGCAATCACAATTTGAGCCATCACGGCTGCAAAGGCTAAGGCAGCAAAGCCTGCCCAAACCGCCCGACGATCATAGGCATAGCCATAAACTTCGGTAAGAATATCTCCGAAAAAGTAAGCAATTGGAAAAAACAGAATTCCGGCACCAAAAGTCACTTCGCCAAAGTGAGGAAGATCGATCACAGCCGCTTTTCCTGCCCCAATGAAGTTTGAGCAGAGCAAGACCACCACAAAGGCCGCCAAAATCAGGTCGTAATAGCGATGGTGTCGTCTAGGTGAGTCCATAAGCCTGGAAAAATGGATAATAGAAACAAGAATATCTGTATTCCTGAAAATTCGCAGGAAGCTTAAAAATAAACAATAGGATGATTCAGTAATGAGTAAAGCTAGCTTTAGTTGGATAGACCCCCTCCTCCTCGATACACAATTGACCGAAGAAGAGCGCATGATTCGTGATGCAGCCGCTGAGTATGCTCAAGGGCGTCTCATGCCCCGTATTCATGATGCCTTTCGCAACGAAACAACCGACGCATCAATCTTTCGCGAAATGGGTGAATTAGGTCTACTGGGTATCACCATTCCGGAGGAATATGGTGGCGCCAACTTAAATTATGTTTCTTACGGTCTAATTGCTCGCGAGATTGAGCGTGTGGATTCTGGTTATCGCTCGATGATGAGCGTGCAATCCTCTTTAGTAATGCTTCCAATTTATGAATTTGGTAGCGAAGCACAAAAACAAAAATATCTCCCTAAATTGGCTACCGGTGAATGGATTGGTTGCTTTGGTTTAACTGAACCTAACTATGGCTCCGATGCGGGTGGCATGATTACCCGTGCCAAGAAAGTCACTGGAGGATTTTCTTTAACCGGATCCAAAATGTGGATCTCCAACTCCCCAATTGCTGATGTATTCGTAGTCTGGGCGAAGAACGATGAAGGTGTCATTCGTGGCTATATCCTTGAAAAAGGCATGAAGGGCTTAAGCGCTCCCAAGATCAGCGGCAAGATGGGTTTACGCGCCTCCATTACTGGCGAAATCGTGATGGATGAAGTGTTTGTTCCGACCGAAAATGAATTCCCCGAAGTCAGCGGCCTGAAAGGTCCATTTACCTGCTTGAACTCAGCTCGTTACGGCATCTCTTGGGGTACTCTTGGTGCTGCTGAGTGGTGTTGGCATGCTGCTCGCCAATACACCTTAGATCGTAAGCAGTTTGATAGGCCCCTTGCCGCCAATCAATTGATTCAGAAAAAATTAGCAGACATGCAAACTGAGATCACTTTAGCTCTACAAGGCTGCTTACGTTTGGGCCGCATGAAAGACGAAGGTATTGCCGCCCCAGAGATTACCTCCATCATGAAACGGAACTCCTGCGGTAAATCTTTAGATATTGCTCGCATGGCGCGCGATATGCACGGTGGTAACGGAATCTCGGATGAGTATGGGGTTGTGCGTCATATGCTCAATCTTGAGGTAGTGAACACCTACGAAGGCACACACGATATCCATGCGCTGATTTTGGGTCGTGCGCAAACGGGTATTCAGGCGTTTAGCTAATAAGCTAAGAGCCTAGCTTTGCCGCGATGGCCTTTGCAGCTTGAGCAAAGGCCTCATCACTATCATTTTCGAGTTGCACATAATTCTCAATCTTGTATTGGGGAAAATTTCTGACTATCGATGATTGATAGGATGGGTCATAGTGCTTTACCAATAGCTCTTCAACCAACTCTGGAAAGTTGCCTGCATCAATCGCCTCATTCCATTTGGCTATTTGGA
>CAMBBT010000092.1 GCA_945864455.1 Polynucleobacter meluiroseus
TGGAACAAAAAGTGGAAATCTCACCCGTTCCCATTCTTCTGGGCGGTCTTTTGAGGGCTACTGCTAATAGAGGTCCTGGTGAAGTTGCCGTCAAGAGGCCTCACACCTATCAATATTGCGTATGGCAAGCAGAAAAATTAGGAATCCCCTTTCGCTTTCCTGAGCACCATCCATTTCCAACGGTAGCAGCACAACGTTTACTGCTTGAAAAGAATGCTGACTGGGTAATGGTAGAACGTGCTTTTGATTACGTTTGGATGGAAGGCAAAGATCCCAATCTTTCTTGGTCAGAATTTTGCGTCTATCTCGGTTTACCACCGGATACACCAAAACCTGAGAGTCCTGAAGTAAAAGCTGCCTTAGTTGCGAATACCAATCAGGCTAAAGCAGATGGCGCCTTTGGGGTGCCTGCCTTGATTCTCAATCAGCATTGCTTTTGGGGTTTAGATACCATCGATTGGGCACTTGATTACCTTGCCCGGCCAGGAATGTTTGAAGAAGCCTCCTATGCCTACGCTGGGAATGTTCCCAACGGCCTTACTTAATAAAGTTGCACAATACAATTGTTCTATTCATTTCATTTAAGGAGTCTTTATGCGTAAGCTTTTTACTAGTCTGCTTCTCGTTGCTGCTTGTATTACTAGCCAAACAGTTCTTGCAGGTCCTCAGGTTGAATTTAAAACTACTTTGGGTAACTTTGTTGTTGAGCTAGACGATGTGAAGGCTCCAAAGACGACTGCCAACTTTTTGAACTACGTGAAGAGTGGTTTTTACAACGGCACTATTTTTCATCGTGTGATTGATGGCTTCATGATTCAAGGTGGTGGCTTTACTCCAGATCTGAATCAAAAATCAACCAACGCCCCCGTAGTTTCTGAAGCGCAAAACGGTTTAAGAAATAATCGTTACACCATTGCGATGGCACGCACTTCTGATCCGGATTCTGCTACTTCCCAGTTCTTTATTAACGTCAATGACAATGCCGCACTAGACTTCCCCAATGCCATGGGTAATGGCTACACTGTGTTTGGCAAAGTGATTTCTGGTACACAAACCATTGATGCAATCCGCAAGGTACCAACCATGGTTGCTCAAGCACCACGCATGGGCAGAATGGCCGATGTTCCTTCTAAGACAGTAACGATTGAATCAGCTACCCTGCTCAAATAAATAGAAGGCATAGGCTAGCCGCAATGATTTTGCTCGATGATGCGCAAAGTACTGCGGCTAAGCCGTCTAGTCGCCATTATGAAAGCCCGCTCCATTATTGGCGGGTTCTTTCTACTGGCGATAATGCACTGGATTTATCAGCAACCGAGAACTGTTTAACCCAAATTGCTACTTCTCTTGCTAGAGGGGAGTTTGTTGTTGTTGCATTTGCCTATGAGCTGGGCAGACAAATTCATCGCCTCCCACAAAGAGTGGGGATCACTTTAAGCACTTTAAGTACTCACCCACTGATTGAAGCTTGGTCATTTAAAAGCTTTGACAAGCTCTCTAAAGCTCAAGTGGATGCCTTGATTTCTAGTCAGGTTGCGATACTTGAGGATAGCGAGAAGTCTGCGGGTGTCATTGATGTGCGTGAGTCATTAAATGAGCAGCAGTTTGCCTCTGATATCAATCGCATTCAGGAATACATTCGCAGTGGTGATACCTATCAAATCAATCACACCTATCGTATTACTGGAAAGACTTACGGCTCTCCTTTGGCTTTATATAGCCGTCTACGTGATCGTCAGCCAGGTAGATTTGGGGCTTACATCTCATACGATGGCAGCCACCTTCTATCCCAATCTCCCGAGCTCTTTATATCTCGTGAAGGTGATACCCTCAAAGCCATGCCCATGAAAGGCACTGCGAGTGCTTTATCTGAAGTAGCCAGCGCTCTATCGGATGATCCTAAGAATCAAGCTGAAAATGTCATGATTGTGGATCTATTACGTAATGATCTTAGCCGCATCTCTTTGCCAGGCACGGTCACTGTACCCAATTTATTTGAAGTGGCTAGGCATGGTGATGTGTTGCAAATGACTTCAACTGTACAAGGTCAAGCTAAGCCTAATACTTCTCTCTTGGATATTTTGAATGCCGTCTTTCCCTGTGGCTCTGTTACTGGCGCGCCCAAAAAGCGCAGCATGCAAATTATTCAGGAGTTAGAGTCTGAAGATCGCGGCTATTACTGTGGTGCCTTAGGTTGGCTTGACCCCAGTGGTGACTTTGCATTTAGCGTTCCCATTCGTACCGTGGAAATTACAGAAGACCTCCAATCGCACGCCTCCACCTTTACCTTAGGTATTGGTGCTGGCATCACTAATGATTCTGATCCCAAACAAGAATGGCAAGAATGTCACATTAAGTCAGACTTCTTGATGAATCTACCCTCCGCTACTGGGCTATTTGAAACGATTGCCGTGGTTGGCAAAATTCCTCAGAAATTAGAAACACATCTAGACCGGATGCAATCTTCTGCCTTAGCATTAGGAATCTCCTTTAATCGATCTACTGCAAAAACGGTCGTTGAAAACACGTGTTCATCACTAGATACTGGAATTGCTTTCAGGTTGAGGCTTGATCTTGCAACAAGCGGTGATCTTTCGGTTTCCACGGGGGTACTCGATGCCCTCAATGAACCTGTCAAAATTTTCTGGGCAAAGGATATTCTGCCCTGCAATGTAGAAATGTTTTCTGGCGACGCTTTATTGGGGCATAAGGTCAGTAATCGCAGTCTTTACGATCTGGCCTGGCAAACAGCTCTTGGATTAGGTGGCTTTGATGCTCTATTTACCAATGAACAGGGCTTTGTGACTGAGGGTGGAAGAACTAGTATTTTTATTAAACCTCAGGGTCGCTCGGAGTGGTTAACCCCACCGGTTTCTGCTGGCCTATTGCCTGGGGTGATGCGTGCAAACCTGCTTGCTGACCCAAAACTCAATGCCCGCGAAGCCAACCTGACTATTAATGATGTTTCAATGGCAGATGAGATTATTCTTACTAATGCCCTCCGTGGCCTGATCAAAGCCCATTTCTAGAAAGTTGTCATGAAGTATTGTTCTCACTGCGCCTCCACACTGACAATCAAGATTCCGCCAGGTGATTCTCGTGAACGTCATGTTTGCGAAGCCTGTGGGACTATTCATTACCAAAACCCCCGTAATGTTGTGGGGAGCATTCCTGTCTATGAAAAACAAGTTTTACTTTGCCGTCGTGCTATTGAACCGCGTCATGGCTACTGGACACTACCCGCAGGTTTTATGGAGCTTGGTGAAAGCACCAGTCAAGGTGCCGCTAGAGAAACTTTTGAAGAGGCAGGCGCTCACGTTGAAATGGGTCCGCTCTACTCCTTATTAAATGTTCCTCATGCACAACAAGTGCATCTGTTCCACTTAGCCAAAATGAACACTCCAGACTTCTATGCTGGCGAAGAAAGTCTCGAGGTTGCTCTCTTTCATGAACATGAAATTCCTTGGGCAGAGTTAGCCTTCCCAACGGTGAAACAAACACTGGAATGGTTCTTTGCTGATCGCGCTGCTGGTATTTTTGAGGATGGTAAAGAGTTTCACGTGCGCAGTCGTGATGTGCTGCCATCCGAAAGAATTTAGTGTCTGACGTGGCTTAAGGTATGAGTCAAATTACTTGGCTAGGACCACAGGATTCCTTTCCAAATCCACTGCTTGAACCCGATCCAGATCCCAGTGTTCCAGGACTGATTGCAGTGAGCGAACGCATTTATCCAGGGCAGTTATCTCAAGCCTACCAACTGGGGATCTTTCCCTGGTACTCCGATAATCAACCCGTCTTATGGTGGTCACCAGATCCCCGTATGACTCTCAAGCCTACAGAATTTAAATGTAGCGACTCTCTGAAAAAAAATATTCGTCTTTTCTGTCAAGACGCTCATTCACAAATCGTAGTAGATGAAGATTTTGGGGCAGTGATTCGTTCTTGCGCTACCAGCGCCCGCAAAGATCAAGATGGTACTTGGATCACCCATGAAATCATGGATGCCTACACTGCACTGCATGAAGAAGGGCATGCCCATAGCATCGCAGTGACCGAAGGAGGTCAGATCATCGGCGGCCTGTATTGCGTATCGTTTGGTTCTATGATTTTTGGGGAATCGATGTTTAGCCGTAAGCCTGATACCTCTAAGATTGCCTTAGCTGCCTTAAGCGCCTGGTGCCTTCACAATGGAATTTCCATGATTGATTGTCAACAAGAGACCTCTCACCTTCATTCCTTGGGTGCAGCCCCCATCTCCCGACGTGAATTTCTGGAACAACTGCAAATATCTGTGAATCAAACTAAGATTGAATCATCTTGGACTTTTGACAAAACAATTTTGACCCACTGGCTATGACTCGGCTTAAAGAACTTCCACTCACCGCATTACAGTTTTATGCAACGGCACCCTACCCTTGCTCTTATTTGCCTAATCGAATGGCGCGCTCACAAGTAGCTACACCATCTCATTTAATTCATGCGGATACTTACAGTGAGCTTTTGAATGCTGGCTTTCGTCGCAGTGGTCTGTATACCTATCGCCCTTATTGTGATGAATGCAAAGCCTGCATTGCCACCCGAATTTTAGTGGATCAATTTATACCCACTCGCAGTCAACGTCGGGCCTGGAAAAAACATGTTGGCCTAGAGGTATCTGTTCTGAACTTAGGTTATCAAGATGAGCACTATCAGCTATATCAGCGCTATCAAAATGAGAGACATGCTGGCGGAGAAATGGATAGCGATGATCAAGACCAATATATGCAGTTCCTGTTACAGAGCCGCGTAAACTCGCGCATTGTGGAGTTCAGAGATGGTCCGCATGGCTCTCACCCAGGGCGCCTGCGCATGGTCAGCATGATTGATATCTTGAATCAGGGCATTTCTTCGGTATATACCTTCTTCGATACCTCGGTGCATGCATCTAGCTTCGGTAGTTACAGCATCCTGTGGCAAATCGACCAGGCCAAAATACTAGAGCTTCCTTACCTCTACCTCGGCTACTTCATTCGAGAGAGTGAAAAAATGTCCTATAAAGCAAACTATCAGCCGATGGAAGGTTTGATTGATGATCATTGGCAGGAGCTATCTGGGTTAGGTGGGTCATAATATCTACCCATGATTGACCGTTATTCTCTTTTGCGCCCCTGGCTCTTTTGCTTAGATCCCGAAAAAGCCCATGACCTCACTCTCAGTAATTTAGATCGTGCGCAGCGCTGGGGCTTGCTTGAACGCCTCATGAGTAAACCGATAGCTGACCCTCGCACCATTTGTGGTATTACCTTTGCGAACCCAGTCGGTTTGGCTGCTGGCTTAGATAAAGACGGCAAACACATCGATGCGCTGGCTGCTCTCGGATTTGGTTTTTTAGAAATCGGCACAGTTACACCCCGTCCTCAACCAGGAAATCCTAAGCCTCGCATGTTTAGGCTTTCAGAAGCGCAGGCCCTCATCAATCGCATGGGTTTTAATTATGATGGTGTTGATGCTTGCGTTTCTAGAGTCCGCAGCTCGCGCTTTTGGCAACAAGGCGGCATCTTAGGCATGAATATTGGTAAGAATGCCAGCACACCGATTGAAGATGCTGCCAGCGATTACATTTTGGCAATGGAGGCTGTTTAT
>CAMBBT010000093.1 GCA_945864455.1 Polynucleobacter meluiroseus
AAATGCGCTCTCAGCAGAACGGATTTGGCAGGAGCTAGCAAGAGGTCTGGTTGCTGCAAAGCCAATGCATATGCTCCAGGTTTTACTAAATACTGGCGCTGCCAAACCTTTATTGCCAAACACACTCACTGCCAAGCTTGCAGAAGAACTATTTCGTGAGGGATTGATTGAGCATTATGAGGCTAGTGGAAATAGCTTAGAAGAGCGTTGCGCCATTACCTTGATGGATTTATCTGCCCCTGAAATTCGTTCATGGGCTGAGTGCGTGCGCATGCCGATTGAAGTGCGGGATTTTAGTGAGATTTTTAGCGAGTTGCGGGCGTTGGTTCAGAAGAAAGTAGAAACGACTTATCAATCTGTTGATGTCTTGGCTTGGTTTAATCGCGCAGATGTTTGGCGCAAGCCAGAACGTGGCCAAGCATTGCTTAATCTTGCCGGAAAAATCGGGTTGAATGTTTCTGTATTAGTAGTAGCCATGCGTAACGCTCAGGCATTAAATACAGCAGAGATTGTTGCTGGCGTTGAGGCTCAAGACCGATCTAATGGTGAGCGTATCGGCAGTGCATTTGAAGCCGCAAGACTTGCTGCAATTACTGCCGCACTGCTGCCTTAGACTTAGAGTCTATTTCTGCCTCGTAGTCCAGGCAGATCCTCTAGAGTGCTTCCAGGCAATAAAGTATCTAAATTCTTCGAGAAGGCAAATGCTTTAAAGAGTTCGCCCATTTCTGCTTCAGAGAGTAATTTTTGCAATGCGTTTGAAATCGGCAAAAAAGTTTCGGGATCACTTGGATTGCCAATCTCGAGCGCAATATTGCCAATGCCGGCATCTAATAAATAAGCGGCTTGATTAGTTAGGTAAACATCATCAGCATTTTCTTCGAGTGCACTACGAGCAATTTGTGACCACTCAACATGTGTCGTTAAGTCACAAAGACCAGGTAAATAAAATGGATCTTGAATTACATGATGGCGATGGTGTGCCATCAGCGTGCCTTCTAGCCTTTGCGGGTGGTAATACTCGCTTTCTGGAAAGCCATAATCGAAAGTTAAAAATAAACCTGTATCTAATTGTTTTGCTACTTGGCACATCCATGCATTGGCAGGCGCATGAAGTTCGGTGACATAGCCTTCAGAAAAGTCTCCACTCAAGAGACTTTCTGGTAAAAGATCTTGTTTTACAGGCGAGCCTACTTTCCAAAGGAGCTTGCCATCCTGAAAGGCAACGCCATACCAATACCAAAATCCATTTTGATAAATGATGACATCACACGGAATAGCATCGATCACTTCATTAGCAAGCATGATGCCCTTGAAGTCTCTTGGCAACTCCTTAAGCCAATGGCATTGAGTGGATAGCTTCAATTCTTTAGCAATATTACCTATGCATTCTTGCTGACGCTGTGCCAAGTCTGGAGAAATCTCAATGATGTCGTATCGATCTAAGCTAAATCCAAGATTATGTAAGCGACTCAGAATAGAGCTAGCAAGCTTTCCGGTACCAGCCCCAAATTCAAGGATTTTGGTGGGCAAGCCTTTTTCTTTGAGGCTCTCAAGGACTGGCAACAAGGTGGAGCAAATAGCAGCGCCAAACAGGGGGCTTAATTCAGGAGCCGTGGTGAAGTCCCCACCGGCACCTAATTTATGAGCCCCAGCGCTGTAATAGCCCATTCCAGGCTGATATAAGGCCATCCCCATATACTTGGAAAATGCTAGCCACCCGCCCTGGGAGGCTATCTCAGAGGCAATTTTGCCCTTAAGGAGTTCGCTATGCTCCGTTTCTAGGCTGGTCAAGGTAATATCCATAGCTCGCTAGTCTAAGAGAATTTAATTGAACTCACCCTTACCCCAGCAACAAAAAGCAGTTTTAGTGACCGGCGCTGCCAAGCGCCTTGGTCGGGAAATTGCTTTGCAGTTTGCACGCCAGGGATGGGACGTTGCTGTTCATTATGGGCGATCTGAGCAAGAGGCGCAGGAAACTGTGAAGCAGATTCAGGGGTTGGGAGTCAAGGTCGACACTTTTCAGGCGGATTTAGCAGATGAAGCGGCTATCAAAAAAATGTTTTCCACAGTCAGTCAAAAATTTGCAAACTTGCATTGCCTTGTCAATAGCGCATCTATTTTTGAATATGATCGCGCTAATTCAAATTCACCACTAAGCGTATTAAGTTTGCAAAATCATATACAGGTGAATTTGACCGCACCGATTCTGCTATCTCAATTAATGTTTGAGTATCAAAAAAGCATTGTAAATAAAACGGGGAGTGAGAATCTGCCATCTGTCATTCAACTACTTGATCAAAAGTTGATTAATCTCAACCCAGATTATTTGTCATACACCTTATCTAAAGCTGCGCTAGCAACTTCAGTAGAAATGTTGGCCGTAGATTTTGCTCCTCATCTCAGAGTGCTTGGCTTAGCACCCGGAATTTCTTTGCCCTCGGGTGATCAAACCAAGGATGGCTTTGCAAAAGCGCATCAAATGACACCCCTAGGAAAATCTTCAACACCTGAGGATGTTGCTAAGGCAGCTGTCTTTCTAGCTCAGGCTAATGCCATTACTGGAACCACTTTATACGTTGATGGCGGCCAACATTTATTACCTTCATCACGCGATGTGATGTTTAAGACAAATTAAGTAGACTATTTATGCATACCATTCTTTCCCATCCCGCGCTCGCTGATTGCCGCCGTTTATTTTTACGAGACTATGAAATTTATATCAACATTGGCGTTCATGATTTTGAGAAAAAAGCAGAGCAACGTGTCATTCTCAATGTAGACCTCTACATTCCATTGGCCAAGAATACGCCAACAAATGACCAATTAGATGAAGTAGTCGATTATGACTTCATGCGTGAAACCATTAAGGCGCGCGCCTCTCAGGGCCATATCCACCTTCAAGAAACATTTTGTGACGACATCGTTACAGTAATGCTTGCCCATCCTAAGGTATTGGCAGCATGCGTTAGCACTGCAAAACCAGACGTTTATCCAGATTGTCATTCTGTTGGTGTTGAAGTGTTTCGGATCAAGTCAGCGTAAGTGAGTTGCTATGGGTGATATTCGTAAAGTAATCTTCGAAGAAAACAAGCTAGAGAAAAAACTCTGTCGCTTGGTGGGGCAAGCTATTGGCGACTTTGGCATGATCGAAGACGGCGATAAAGTAATGGTCTGTGTTTCTGGTGGCAAAGACAGTTATGCCATGCTAGATATTTTGATGAAGTTACGTGAGCGCGCACCGATCAACTTTGAGATCGTTGCCGTTAACCTCGATCAGAAGCAGCCTAACTTTCCTGCAGAAACTCTTCCTAGCTATTTAAAAAACTTGGGCATTCAGTTTCATATTGAAGAGCAAGATACCTATAGCATTGTGAAGCGTGTTATTCCAGAAGGGAAGACGACTTGTGGTTTGTGCTCGCGCTTACGTCGTGGGATTTTGTATCGTGTCGCAGATGAACTGGGCGCCACCAAAATTGCCCTAGGACACCATCGCGATGACATCTTAGAAACTTTGATGCTCAATATGTTTTATGCAGGCAAGTTAAAAGCGATGCCGCCTAAGCTCCGTTCTGATGATGGCAAACATATTGTTATTCGTCCTTTGGCTTATGTTCCCGAGAAATTATTAGAGCGTTATGCGCAGGATATGAATTTCCCAATTATTCCGTGTGATCTGTGCGGTAGTCAGCCCAATCTTCAGCGCCAAGTTATGAAAGAAATGTTGCGCGATTGGGAGAAAAAACACCCTGGCCGTGTAGAGAATCTATTTCGTTCAATGCACCACATCGTTCCATCCCATTTGATGGATGGAGAAGCTTTTGATTTCCAAAATTTAGAGATTTCTACAGAGCTATCTGGCATTGCTGCTAGATCGCCTGGCGATAAGGCAATTGATGAGGCTGAATTGGACGAATTGGCTTGTGGGACCCTCATTCAAGGGACTTATAATTCCCCTTTATGAATATCGTCATATTGGCTGCGGGGCAAGGAAAGCGGATGAAATCCGCGCTGCCCAAGGTCCTGCAAACTTTAGCGGGTAAACCACTTCTTCAGCACGTTCTGATTACTGCTCTATCTTTACAAAGTAAACAGACTAAAACTGGTCCGATTGTGGTGGTTGGCCATGGCGCTGCTGACGTAAAAGAATTCTTAGCCAATACAAGCAAAGAGGATCCTAGTTTTAGCAAAGTTAGTACTGTCCTTCAGGCAGAACAAAAGGGCACAGGCCATGCTCTCTTGCAGGCGCTACCAAAGCTAGATGTGCAAGAGCCCACTTTGGTTTTGTATGGTGATGTACCCCTAACTAGTAAAAAGACTTTAAGTAAGTTGGCTAAATTAGCTGATGGTGTGCGTGGCCAAGATTCTGCTTTAGCATTATTAACGCAAAACCTGAGTAATCCAACAGGGTACGGTCGTATCGTGCGTGATACGGATGGCTCCGTTCAAGAGATCGTTGAAGAAAAAGATGCAAGCGCTGCGCAAAAATCCATTTGCGAAATTAATACCGGCATCATGGTGTTGCCAACGAGTGCATTAAAAAATTGGCTTAAAGCTTTACGTGCTAGCAATGCACAGGGTGAGTATTATTTAACTGATGTGATTGCGATGGCGGTGAAAGATGGAGTGCCCATTCGCACTGCACAAGCAGATGACGCGTTTGAAGCTATCGGCATCAATAGTCGTGATCAGTTGGCTAGTCTAGAGCGATTCCATCAACTCAATATTGCTCATCAGTTAATGGAGGCTGGTGTATCACTGGCAGATCCTGCGCGTATTGACGTACGTGGCACCCTTGAGTGCGGTACCGATGTTTTCATTGACGTGGGCTGCGTATTTGAAGGCTGCGTTACTTTAGCGGCGGGTACAAAGATTGGTCCTTACTGCGTGATTCGCAATAGCGTGATTGGTAAAGCAGTAGCAGTGCATGCATACAGTCATATTGATGGCGCTAAGGTAGGTAATCAATCGGTGATTGGTCCATATGCTCGTTTACGCCCAGGCGCTGACTTATCCAATGACGTTCATATTGGTAACTTTGTTGAAGTCAAGAACAGCAAGATTGCTGCTAATAGCAAGGCAAACCATTTGTCCTACGTAGGTGATTCTATTGTTGGATCCAGAGTCAATATTGGTGCTGGCACGATTACTTGTAACTATGACGGTGTTAATAAACATCAGACCATTATTGAAGATGACGTCTTTATTGGGTCAGATACCCAGTTGGTTGCCCCAGTTCGTGTTGGTCGTGGTGCTACATTAGGTGCAGGTACTACCCTTACTAAAGACGCGCCTGCAAACCAGTTGACCGTATCACGAGCTCGGCAAGTGTCTTTACAGTGGAAGCGACCTGTAAAGCAGGTAAAAAAATCAGTTACAAAGAAAGTGCTCACTAAGAAGGCTGCTGTTAAAAAAACCGCAAAGGGTAAAAAATAATGTGCGGTATTGTTGGTGCAGCATCTCATCAAAATATTGTTGATGTTCTGGTTGAGGGCTTACGTCGTCTTGAGTACCGTGGTTATGACTCCTGTGGATTTGCGGTAATTAATGGTGACGAT
>CAMBBT010000094.1 GCA_945864455.1 Polynucleobacter meluiroseus
GCAGACATAGCGCTATAAACATCATCAGCACCAACCCCAAGTCCAGCCATTTTTTCACGGTCAAGCCAAGCTCGCAGTGCAAATTTTCTGCCGCCTGTAATCTCAGCATTCTGCACACCCTCAACAGAATCTAACTTAGGCTTTACAACGCGCAACAAATAATCAGTAATGGCATTATTCGGAATCTCATCACTATAAAAACCCATATACATTGCTGCAGTAGATTGACCTACCTGAACAGTCAATATGGGCTGCTGAGCCTGAGGTGGTAATTGATTCTTGACCGCACTAATTTGAGTCTGAATTTGCGTTAAGGCTGCATTAGAGTCGTAATTTAACTTCAAGGTAGCAACAATTGTGGATACACCACTGATGCTCGCTGAAGATAAATAATCAATGCCTTGTGCCTGTGCAATAGAGGCTTCAAGTGGCTGAGTAATAAAACCCGCAATTGTCTCTGGATCTGCGCCATAGTAGACAGTGGTAATAGTAACTATCGCATTCTGCGTTTGTGGATACTGATTGACTGGCAAGGAGCCAATAGCCTTTAAACCAAATACCAATACGATCGCACTCACCACTAGCGAAAGCACTGGTCTACGAATGAAGATGTCAGTCCAATTCATCGGCTAATTATTCCTGCGGCTTAGGGTCAGGAGAATTAGCTGGTTGCACCGTGTTATTGATCAGGAGCGGTGTACCATTCTTCAGTTTTAATTGACCACTTGTCACTACAGTGGCGCCCTCTTCAATCCCCTTGAGGATTGCCACTTGATCGCCTCGTGTTGCTCCAGTAGTAACAAATACTTGTTGCGCCTCTAATACCGGCTTACCCTGCTTATCTTTCTTGCCAGTGGGTTTAGCCACAAATACTGTTGAGCCATATGGGTTGTAAGTCACAGCTGTTTGCGGCAAGGTTAATAGTTTTACCTGTTCGCCAACTTTAATGTTCACATTGGCAAACATTCCAGGAAGAACCTTCTTATCTGGGTTGGCAAGTTTCGCCTCAACCTGAATATTACGAGTATTAGTATCGACTTTTGGGCTGACGGCTGTAATCTTACCGGTAAAGCTTGCATCTTTAAATGCATCCGTTGTCACAACCACTTCTTGACCTACCTGAATTTGCTCAGCATTATTTTGTGGCAGATTAAAGTCTACAAAAATAGGGTCCAAAGTTTGCAGCGTTAAAAGTTTGTCACCTGAATTAACGTACTGACCAGGGTTAATTGAGACAATGCCAACCCGACCACTAAAGGGAGCCTTTAAATTCTTTTTGGCGACTAAAGCGGTCTGCGATTCAACTTGAGCAAGCTTAGACTTAGCATCAGCCGCACTAGTATCAAACACATTTTTGCTGATCGCCTGAATCGCTAGCTGCTGACTATCGCGCTCATTAATAACCTTCGCAAGATCAGCCATTGCTTTTAAGGATTTCAACTGTGCAACATCAGACGCATCATTTAATTTAATTAATAACTCACCTTCTTTTACATCTTGGCCTGACTTAATGGGCACTGTCAGCACCAAGCCCCCAATCTCAGTGCTTAATTCCACGCCCCTAAAGGCGCGAACGTTACCAACACTAGTGAGCTTAGGCTGCCATTCAGAGGTGGCAACAACCATGGTTGAGACTGTTGCTGGAGGTAAGCCCATGCCGGTAATGAAATACTTAAGCATGAACATCTTGAATTGATTGAACGCAAAAATTAAGCCTAGTAGTAAAAATACTCCGCACAACATGATGATCATTCGGCGCTGCAAAGGCTCCATAGCCATGAGCTTGGCATGCGTTTTTGTGCCACGCCATTTCTGGCCGATACGAGCAAAGAAAGCCTTAGCTTTTTCCCAGAGTGAGATTACTTTTTCACGCAATTTCCACTCAACTGCCTTGAGTCTCATCCATACCCATAAGGCAAGAATCATGGTCATGAGTTTGTTCTTAATTTGTTCCAGAAGTTTCATTTTGATCTTTATTCGCTATGTCTTTTGGTTTAAAGGCAGGGCCCTCACGATTCCACCAGCCACCGCCTAATGCCGCAAATAATGCTGCGGTATCAGAAAAACGGGTTGCTTGAGCCGCGACTGATTTTACTTTTGCTTGTTGATACTGATTTTGGTAATAAAGGACTGCCAAGTAACTTGCAGTCCCTAATTTATATTGTTGTTGAACCAGATCTAATGTTTCATAGGCATAACGCTCTGCATCAGATGCCGCTTTAAGGGCTTGGGCGCCAGTTTCAAGAGCGCGTAATGCATTAGCTACTTCTTGAAAAGCATTCAAAACTGTTGCTTGATACTGAAAAGCTGCTTGCTCATAATTTGCAATTGCGCCACGACGTTGTGCCAGTAACTGACCACCCTGAAATAGGGGCTGCAAAATTCCACCGCCAATAGACCACAAGGCAGAGTTAGGGCCAAATAATGCAGCAGAAGTGAGTGCAGCGGAACCAATCGATCCAGTGATATTAAACTGAGGCAATAAGTTGGCTGTCGCCACGCCAACAAATGCATTCTGTGCCTTAAGTTGTGCCTCAGCAGCACGCACATCGGGGCGCTGACGTACCAGGCTTGATGGAACAGAGAGCGGTAACTTTTCAGGCAAGCGCAAATTAGAGAGGTCAAACTTTGCAATATTGGCATTGCTAGGTAGCTCGCCAACTAGCAAGGCTAACTGATTGCGAGCAAAGGCTAAATTACGCTCATAGTTAAATAAATCCACTTGCGAACTAGCCACTAAAGTTTGCTGGGAGGTCAAATCAACCTTATTAACCGTTCCGATCTTTAGCTGCTTTTCCGTCACTTCCGCTAAATTAGTTTGCGCTTTTAAGATCTCTTCTGTAGCCTGCATTTGCGCGCGTAGGGCCGCTTCTTTGACTGCACCAGTAACCACATTGGCAGTTAATGAAAGGTAAGCTCCCTCTAGTTGAAACTGAGCAACCTCTGCTTTGGCTCTAGCACCCTCTACTGCACGACGCGCACCACCAAACACATCTAACTTATAAGTCACGTTTACTGAAGTGTTGTAAAGATTGTAAGTATCAGATCCGTATGGCAGGCCATAGATTGCCGATGGCTGAAGTTGTCGAGTAGCCGCGCCACCAACACTGACTGCTGGAAAATATTGGCCCCCAATTTGAGCGCTCACATTTTCTTGTGCTGCACGCAATGCTGCATCTGCTGCGCCTAAGTTTGGATTTTGCTCAAGGGCTTTTTTAATTAGAGCATCAAGCTCAGGAGACTTATAAAGTCTCCACCATTGAGCTTCTATATCCGAACCCTCGGCAAATTCTTGTGGGCTTCCACCAGGGACGCCAGGTGCAGTAGTTAATTTTTGAGAGAGAGGGTTTTCTGTATAAGACTTAGTCTTTGGGCCATCTGGCTGCTTGAAGTCAGGCCCAACCGCACAAGCAGACAACAACCCTGCGCAAATCAACAGAAGCAAATATATATGTGAGAACGGCGGCACTTTTGACAGAAACATGAATTGCAATAAATATCCTTTTAAACAGGACTTATTTGAACACAGAAATGTAATCAGGGCTTTGTAAAGCCCTGATTTAACTACTTAAATTTGTTCACAGCTTTGGAACAATGTCAAACGTGAAAATTATTCAACAGTAACGCTCTTTGCAAGGTTTCTTGGCTTATCAACATCGGTACCACGTGCACAAGCAGTGTGGTACGCCAAAAGTTGTAGTGGTACGACATGCAAAATCGGTGAGAGATTGCCGTAGTGCTCAGGCAAGCGGATGACATTAATACCTTCAGTGCTAACGATATTTGTATCCTGGTCAGCAAAGACATAGAGCTTACCGCCACGCGCCTTTACTTCCTGCATATTAGATTTCAATTTCTCCAGGAGCACATCATTTGGCGCAACCGTTACAACTGGCATCTTGTCAGTCACCAATGCCAATGGGCCGTGCTTTAACTCACCAGCCGGATAAGCTTCCGCATGAATATAAGAGATCTCTTTGAGCTTGAGCGCGCCTTCAAGAGCGATTGGATAGTGCAAGCCGCGCCCTAAGAAAAGCGCATTTTCGCATTTAGAAAATGTAGTGCTCCAAGCGATGATTTGTGGCTCGAGGGCCAATACCGCATGTAAAGCTTTTGGTAAATGGCGCAAGTCGCGAAGCAACTCTTTTTCTTTTTCAGTAGAAATTTTTCCTGCACGTTTTGCTAAAGAAACCGCTAAGAGGTATAGGGCTAATAATTGAGTAGTAAATGCCTTGGTTGATGCAACACCAATCTCAGTGCCCGCCTTGGTCAAGAAATGCCAATCCGTTTCGCGCATCATAGCACTACTAGCAACGTTACAGATTGCAAGAGTGAACTGATGTCCTAGGCTCTTTGCATGACGAAGGGCCGCCAAAGTATCTGCAGTCTCTCCAGATTGAGAAACCACCATAATGAGTGTCTTTGGATTAGGTACTGTGCTTCTATAACGATACTCACTAGCAATCTCTACCTGAGTGGGAACGCCAGCAATATCTTCAAGCCAATATTTAGCGACACATGCAGAGTAATAGCTTGTACCACAAGCCAGAATCAAGATTTGATCAAATGACTTCCAATCTTTGGCATTAGCGCCAAACAACTCTGGTCCAAAAGAAGCGATATTGGCCAATGTATCGCCAATGGCTCTAGGTTGCTCAAAGATCTCTTTTTGCATGTAATGCTGATAAGGGCCAAGATCTACAGAGTCCGCCTGAGTAGGCATCGGCTTACGATCTCTTTGTACGGGATTTCCAGATTGGTCGATTACTTGCACACTATCAGACTTCAGAATGGCAACATCGCCTTCCTCCAAATACATCATTGAACTGGCGCGCCCAGCTAAGGCAAGTGAATCTGAGGCTAAAAAGTTTTCATGCTCACCGAGTGCAACGACCAGAGGTGAACCAGCGCGCGCACCAACTAAAGTGGTGGGCTTATCTTGAGCAATCACACCAATTGCATATGCTCCGTGCAATTTAGGTAAGACTGCTCTGACTGATTGTGCTATATCCTTTTGTCCACTAGTAAGGTATTGCTGATGGATCAAATGCGCAATGACTTCAGTATCAGTCTCAGAGGTGAAAATATAGCCGGCGACTTTTAACTCTGTCCGCAGATTTTCATAATTCTCAATAATGCCGTTATGTACCACTGCAATCAATCCATTAGAAATGTGGGGATGCGCATTTTGCGTATCTGGCTTGCCATGTGTGGCCCAGCGTGTATGGGCAATGCCAATGGTGCCAATAAATTCTTTTCCCTGATCGGCTAATTCAGAAACACGATCTGTAGTGCGCGCCCTTTCGATTGGATGCTTAGCATCGTCACCATTAATTACCGCAAATCCACAGGAGTCATAACCACGGTACTCAAGACGACGTAAGCCCTCAACCAGAACATCAACAATATTTTGATGAGATGCTGCACCAACAATACCGCACATTATTTTTTACCCTTTGCGGTTTTTTT
>CAMBBT010000095.1 GCA_945864455.1 Polynucleobacter meluiroseus
GATGAGCAGTAATAAAATTTTGCCGGGATGTAGGGCGGATGATTGCCGAATTTGTCCAAATTGCATTAGATCGGTTCCACAATTAAGGCCAGTAGAACTTGACGACCTTCACCCACCAAAATATTGTAGGTACGGCAGGCCGCTTGAGAGTCCATGATTTCGAAGCCAATTTTGGCCAAAATGAGGGATTTCAGAAGCTCGGGCTTGGGAAAGCGCTGCTTGCTCCCTGTACCAATCAGGATTAATTCAGGCTTTAGTTCAACCATTTGGGCGAAATGGGATGCCTCTAGGCTATCGAATGACTGTGCTGGCCACGCAGAGATTGCCCCATCAGAGCTCAATAAGACGGCATGGGCATATGGTGTCTGGTTGATCTCAACATAGCCCTCACCATAGCCGGTGATCATGTTGGCTCCAGAATGGGGGTCAGATTGAAGCTTCAAGTGGACTCTCTGTCATAATTATATGGATTATAGCCAGCTGTTTTTTCCAAGATTTCAAGAACTTACCCTTTAATTTATTGTGAAACCCATCCTAAAGTCCTTAAAACTCAATGATGTCTGCTACGACATCCGCGGGCCAGTGCTCGAGCTCGCGCAGCGCATGGAGGAAGAGGGCCACAAGATCATCAAATTAAACATCGGAAACGTAGGGGTTTTCGGTTTTGATCCACCTGAAGAAATTCAGTTGGACATGATTCGTAATTTGAGCAATGCCTCAGCGTATTCCGATTCCAAAGGTATCTTTGCTGCTCGTAAGGCCATCATGCAGTATTGCCAAGAAAAAGGTATTCAAGGAGTGGCATTAGATGATGTTTATACCGGCAATGGCGTTTCTGAACTCATCGTACTGTCAATGAATGCTTTACTTAATGATGGTGATGAAGTGTTGGTGCCTGCGCCCGACTATCCACTTTGGACTGCTGCAGTGAGTCTATCTAGCGGCACTCCAGTTCACTATCTTTGCGATGAGTCGAAAGATTGGGCACCAGACTTAAATGATCTGCGTAAAAAAATTACACCACGTACTAAAGCGATTGTGGTGATTAATCCAAACAATCCAACAGGTGCCATTTATTCCAAAGAAGTATTGCTCGAGATGGTAAAAATTGCTCGTGAACATGGCTTGATTCTGTTTGCTGATGAGATTTACGACAAGATGTTGTATGACGCAGAAAAGCATATCTCCTTGGCATCTTTATCTACTGATGTAGTGACGATCACCTTTAATGGCTTATCCAAGAATTACCGTTCATGCGGCTACCGTGCTGGCTGGATGGTGGTTTCAGGCGATAAAGAGATGGTGCGTGATTACATCGAAGGCCTGAACATGCTTTGCTCGATGCGCTTATGTGCAAACGTACCGGGTCAGTATGCAATTCAAACTGCGCTTGGTGGCTATCAAAGTATTAATGATTTAGTAGCTGAGGGCGGTCGCCTAGCAATGCAACGCGATCTCGCTTGGAAATTGATTACTGCTATTCCGGGCGTCACTTGCGTCAAACCAAAATCTGCTTTGTATTTATTTCCAAAGTTAGACTCTGAGATGTATCCCATCGAGGATGATCAACAGTTTGTTGCTGATCTTCTCAAAGAAGAGAAAGTATTACTAGTGCAAGGCTCTGGTTTTAACTGGGGTAAGCCTGATCACTTCCGCATAGTGTTCCTTCCTCACGAAGATGTGCTCAAGGAGGCCATCGGTCGTCTTGCACGCTTCCTGGAGCGTTACCGTAATAAACACAGCCGCAAGGCTTCTTCAGTTGCAGCAAAGACATCATGAAACCGATTCAAGTGGGCCTCTTAGGTATTGGCACTGTTGGTGGTGGCGTGTTCACAGTGCTCGAGCGCAACCAAGATGAAATTCAGCGTCGTGCTGGTCGCGGTATTCGCATTCATACTGTTGCCGATCTCAATGTAGAGCGCGCTAAAGAGATTGTTAAAGATCGTGCGCAGATTGTCAGTGATGCTCGCGCTGTTATCAATAATCCTGAGATTGACATCGTCGTTGAGCTCATTGGCGGCTACGGCATCGCTAAAGACTTGGTTTTAGAGGCGATTGCCGCTGGCAAGCATGTGGTGACAGCCAATAAAGCTCTGATCGCCGTTCATGGCAACGAGATTTTTAAAGCAGCCCATGCTAAAGGGGTGATGGTAGCGTTTGAAGCCGCAGTTGCTGGTGGTATTCCGATTATTAAAGCTTTGCGTGAAGGCTTAACAGCGAATCGTATTGAATGGATCGCTGGCATCATCAACGGTACAACCAATTTCATTTTGTCTGAGATGCGTGACAAAGGTTTGGACTTTGATACTGTTCTCAAAGAAGCCCAACGCTTGGGTTACGCCGAAGCGGATCCAACTTTTGATATTGAAGGCATTGATGCTGCTCATAAGGCAACGATCATGAGTGCGATTGCTTTTGGTATTCCAATGCAATTTGATAAAGCCTATGTAGAAGGTATTACTAAACTAGCTGCTATTGATATTCGTTATGCAGAGCAATTGGGTTACCGTATCAAGTTGCTAGGTATCGCTAAGAAGACGTCAACGGGTGTTGAGTTACGTGTACATCCCACTTTAATTCCGACGAAGCGTTTAATCGCTAACGTCGAAGGCGCCATGAATGCTGTGCAAGTATTTGGTGATGCAGTAGGTACCACTTTGTATTACGGCAAGGGTGCTGGCTCTGAGCCAACCGCATCGGCAGTGATTGCTGATTTAGTAGATATCACTCGTCTCTTAAGTGCCGATCCTGAGCATCGTGTTCCATATTTAGCATTTCAGCCAGATGCAGTGCAAAACACGCCAGTCTTACCGATTGGTGAGATTACTACTAGCTACTATTTGCGGATGCGGGTGGCTGACCAAGCTGGTGTGTTAGCTGAGATCACCAAGATTTTGGCCTCACACACTATCTCTATTGATGCCCTCTTGCAAAAAGAGGCCAACGAGGGCGAGAGCCAAACAGATTTAGTGACTTTAACTCACGAGACTAAAGAGAAAAGTATGCTTGCTGCCATCAAAGAAATCCAGAACCTCAAAACAGTTGATGGCGAAGTGGTGAAGATTCGTTTAGAAAATCTGTCTTAAGTAAATTCATGCGTTACCAATCTACTCGTGGCAATAGTCCACAACAATCCTTCTTAGAAATTCTATTGGGTGGATTGGCGCCAGATGGTGGCTTGTACTTACCAGCTCAGTACCCCAAAGTGACTGCAGCACAACTCGATTCTTGGCGCGGCTTGTCTTATGCTGATCTTGCTTATGAAGTCTTGAGTTTGTATTGCGATGACATTCCTGAAGCAGACTTACGTGCAATCTTACGTAAGACCTATACCGAGCGGGTGTATTGCAATGGTCGCCCCCACGATAATGCAAAAGACATTACGCCGATACATTGGTTAGGTGAAGAGCATGGCACTCGTTTAGGGCTCTTAAGTCTTTCGAATGGTCCAACCTTAGCCTTCAAAGATATGGCTATGCAATTGTTGGGTAATCTTTTTGAATATGCCCTCAAGAAAAAAGATCAGCAGCTCAATATCTTGGGCGCCACTTCGGGCGACACTGGCAGCGCCGCTGAATACGCAATGCGCGGTAAAGAGGGTGTAAAGGTATTTATGCTCTCGCCACGCGGCAAGATGAGTTCCTTCCAGTCTGCACAGATGTATTCCTTACAAGACCCGAATATTTTCAATTTAGCAGTAGCGGGTGTCTTTGATGATTGCCAGGATATTGTTAAGGCAGTCAGTAACGACCATGCTTTTAAAGCTAAGAACAAAATTGGTACTGTGAACTCGATTAACTGGGGTAGGGTAGTCGCTCAAGTGGTGTATTACTTCCAGGGTTATCTCTTGGCTACGAAGTCGAGCAATGAGAAAATGTCATTCACTGTGCCCTCAGGAAATTTTGGCAACGTCTGCGCTGGTCATATTGCTCGCATGATGGGTTTACCGATTGCGCACCTAATTGTTGCAACCAATGAGAATAATGTACTCGATGAGTTTTTCCGCACCGGCGTATATCGTGCCCGTAAAGCTGCTGAGACGCTCCATACCTCTAGTCCATCAATGGATATTTCCAAGGCGAGTAACTTTGAACGCTTTGTATTTGACTTTATGGGCCAAGACGGTAAAGCAACTGCTGCGATGTTTAAGCAAGTGGATACGACTGGCGGCTTTGAGATCTCTCAAGATGTAGTCTTTAAGGAACTTGGTCAATATGGATTCCAATCTGGTCGTAGTACCCACCAGAATCGTCTGGATACCATTCGTAATATTGATCAGCAATATGGCGTGATGATCGATACGCATACCGCTGATGGTGTGAAGGTTGCACGTGAGCATTTACAAGTGGGTATTCCGATGCTAGTACTGGAGACTGCACTCCCAATTAAGTTTGAAGAAACGATTCAAGAAGCCTTGGGTCGTCCAGCAGAGTGCCCACCTGTATTTAAAAATATCAAATCTAAACCCCAGCGTGTAGAAAATATTGATGCTGACCTTAATCAGATCAAAGCATTCATCACCACGCATCTCAGTTAAAACACAATCAATCATCTATGACTAAGCCTCCAATGTTGACTGCACAGCAGGCCTTGGATCATTTACTATCTCACGCCAAGCCAGTTGATGAGACTGAAAGCATTCCAATGCAGGCTTCATTAGGTCGTGTTCTTGCTGAAAATGTGAATAGCCTTGTAGATGTGCCGCCACTCGATAACACCTCAATGGATGGTTATGCGGTAAGGGCTGCAGATACCCAAAATCCGGGAAGTATCCTAAAGATTGCACAACGGATTCCAGCAGGTTCAGTTGGAACAGAACTCCAAGCAGGAACTGCTGCCCGTATTTTCACTGGTGCACCTGTTCCTCTAGGTGCAGATGCGGTAGTCATGCAAGAAGATTGTAGTACTCCTGATGGTTCAACTGATCAGGTGCAGGTCAATGTAGTACCAACAGCAGGTCAATGGATTCGTCGTAGGGGTGAAGATTTAAGGACTGGTAAAACAGCACTGACTGCTGGTACATTCTTGCGCCCACAAGAGCTGGGTGTTGCTGCCTCTGCTGGCTTAACGCATCTCAACGTTAAACGCAGAGTCAAAGTTGCTGCATTCTTCACGGGTGATGAACTATCTCTTCCTGGCGAGCCGCTGAAACCCGGTGGTATCTTCAACTCCAATCGCGATACTTTATTGGCTTGCCTCAAATCACTGGGATGTGATCCAACGGATTTAGGAATTGTTCCTGATCGGCTAGATGCAACGAGAGCGGCGTTACGTAAAGCAAGTAAAGATCATGATCTCATCATTACGTCTGGTG
>CAMBBT010000096.1 GCA_945864455.1 Polynucleobacter meluiroseus
GCGTCAATGCATTATTTTTACCAATAGTCGTCTGGGTTGTGCCAGGTTGTCTCGGGCACTTGAGCGCGATGGTATCAAAGCGGGCGCGATTCATGGTGACAAGAGTCAGGGTGAACGGACTTTGACATTGGATGCATTTAAATCAGGCAACATTGAAGCTTTAGTCGCAACTGATGTTGCTGCTCGGGGTCTAGATATTCCGGATATGCCCTGCGTGATTAATCACGAATTACCTTACAGCGCTGAAGATTTTATTCACCGTATTGGCCGTACTGGCCGTGCCGGCAGTACAGGTGATGCAATTGCCTTAGTTGATGCTAGCGAGAAACGCTTACTCGATGACATCGAAAAATTGATGAAGCGTAAGTTAGAGATCAAGCCTTTACCAGAAGGCGCACCCTCACAAAGTAGGACACCTTCAAATAGGCCTGCATCAAGTAGGGCTGGCAGCGCATCATCTAACAGTGCAGCGCCAGCAAAAATGTCAGACCCATTTTTCTATAAGCCTTATGAACCCAATGCCGCGCCACAATCAGCAGAGGATGCCAAGTCCGAAGAGAAAAAAGTGGGTATCGTGCCTGCTAAGCCTACTGTTGGCGCTTTGCTGGGCGGCTTTAAAAAGAAATAAAGTAGTTCATTAACTTCCCCAAGCATGAGTGGCTGCTAAGAGCCACTCTGCAATGGTGATATTTTCACCATCAGGCAAATTTCTCAAGCCTAAATACTGTGCTGCCTTGCGTAGTTCTGCAAGAGCGTGCTTTTCATCTTGGGTATTAATCTGTGTTGCTAAAGTTTGCTTACTCAACTTCTCCCCATATTCATCAAGCACTAGAGGGAGATGTAAGTATCGTGGTGTGTGATACCCCAATACCTTTTGTAAATGGATTTGCCGTGCCGTATTGCTCAGCAAATCTTCGCCTCGCACAATATGGGTTATACCTTGCTGAGCATCATCAACTACCACTGCAAGTTGATAAGTAAATAAACCATCGTTTCTGCGCAGAACAAAATCACCCACTTCTGTATTGAGGTTTTGGCTTTGATGGCCCAGCGCCAAATCCTCAAACTCAATCTGGCAATTTTTGGGAAGGGCAAGTCGCCAGGCAGCCTTAGGTAATCCTATTTCATCTGGGGTATTTATTTTTAACTGAGCTGGTTTGCAAGTTCCCGGATAGACAATCTCCTGATTGCGGGGAGTGAGAACGCCTAGTTCTACCAGGGTATTGGCAATGGTCTGCCGAGAGCAGGTGCAGGAATAGAGTAGTTTCTGCTGATTTAGGCCCTCTAAAGCTTCCTGATAGAGCCCTTGGCGCTGAGATTGGTAAGTAAGTTCTTCATCCCAAGCAAGGCCGCAGTCAAGCAGTTGCTCCTGAATCTGTTGCTCAGCTCCAGGGATGCATCTAGGGGTATCTAAATCCTCGATTCTGAGCAGCCATTGACCCCCATTTTTACGAGCATCTAACCAGCTTCCCAGGGCGGCAAGCAAGGATCCCGCATGGAGTGGGCCAGTAGGAGAGGGGGCAAATCGCCCTCGGTAGCCGTCGGCTGGGGATGAGGGGTTTTTCAATATAGACACAGCTAAAATCATCTCATGGCTTCACCTCATTTTGTACATCTTCGTCTTCATTCCGAGTTTTCGATAACGGATGGAGTCGTTCGTATTGACGACGCGGTAGCTGCCGCTGTCAAAGATGAAATGGGTGCCTTAGCCCTGACTGATCTGAGTAATTTATTTGGATTGGTACGTTTCTATACAGCAGCCCGTGCTGCTGGCATTAAACCGATTACCGGTGCCGATATTTGGGTGAGTAATCCCCAAGACCCTGATCAACCACATCGTTTATTACTCTTAGTGCAAAACCATTCTGGTTATCTCAATCTGTGTGATTTACTCAGCAGAGCTTCTTTGGAGAACCAATCGCGTGGGCGCGCTGAAGTAGACTCTGCATGGTTTAGTGAGCCCACTGCTAAACCTGAAGATAAGAGTGCTAAAAAAACTCTGACTTATGGATTGATTGCTCTGTCAGGTGCGCGCCAAGGTGAGATAGGAGCTGCTTTATTATTAGGTCAAGAAGATCAAGCTAAAATTGCTGCAAAACGCTATGAAAAACTGTTCCCTAAGTCTTTTTATATTGAGGTCCAACGTGGGGGACATCAGCAGGACGAAAAGCAGCTCCAGCTAGCCTGTCATTTAGCTGCTGGGCTCAATCTGCCAGTGGTGGCAACTCACCCAGTGCAGTTCATGAAAAAAACTGATTTCATAGCCCATGAGGCCAGGGTCTGTATTGCTGAGGGGGAGTTATTGGGCAACCCACGGCGTACCAAGAAATTTAATGATGAGCAATATTTCTTAACGCAAGCAGAAATGGAAAAGCGTTTTGCAGATTTGCCTGCTGCATTAGCAAACTCCGTTGAAATTGCGAAGCGTTGCAATTTGTCACTCGTGCTCGGTCAGCCACGCTTACCAGATTTTCCGACACCTCCCGGAATTACGCTCGATGAATATTTGCTTGCCCAATCTGAAGTTGGGCTTGAGCGTCATATGGAACGTAATTTCCCGGACGCAGAAGTACGTGCCAAAGAAATGCCACGCTATCACGAGCGTTTAGTGTTTGAGGTGAAGACGATTTCTCAAATGGGATTCCCAGGCTACTTCTTGATCGTGGCGGACTTCATTAACTGGGCAAAAAATAATGGCGTGCCCGTAGGGCCCGGCCGCGGATCCGGTGCAGGCTCCTTAGTGGCTTACTCCCTGGGCATTACAGACCTTGATCCACTGCGTTACAACTTACTCTTTGAACGCTTCTTAAACCCAGAGCGGGTATCGATGCCCGACTTTGATATCGACTTCTGCCAGCATGGTCGTGATCGTGTGATTCAGTACGTCAAAGATAAATATGGCAAGGATGCAGTGAGTCAAATTGCTACCTTTGGAACGATGGCAGCGCGCGCGGCTATTCGGGATGTGGGTCGCGTATTAGAGCAGGGCTATAACTTCGTCGATGGTATTGCGAAGCTGATCCCGAATAAGCCAGGTCAATATATGACAATTGAAATGGCCAAGAAAGAGGAGAAGCAATTAGCTGAACGCGAGAAGAATGAAGATGAGGTTCGGCAACTTCTATCACTTGCGCAGCAATTAGAGGGTATGACTCGCAACGTCGGTATGCATGCTGGTGGTGTATTAATTGCCCCTGGACGCCTGACGGATTTTTGCCCACTTTATACGCAAGAGAGCAAGGATCAAGATAGCAACTCTGTGATTAGTCAGTTTGATAAAGATGATGTAGAAGCGATTGGCTTAGTAAAGTTCGACTTCTTAGGCTTGACTACGCTGACGATCTTAGCGGCGGCCGAGCGCTGGATTAAAACGCTTCATGCCGATCGCAAAGATTGGAGCATCAGTGACATTTTGCTCGATGATGAAAAAGCATTTGATGCTCTTAAAAAAGCCAATACCGTTGCTGTCTTCCAGCTAGAAAGCCGCGGCATGCAAAGCTTGCTTCGTGAAGCTAAACCTGACCGCTTTGAGGACATTATTGCCTTAGTGGCTTTGTATCGACCTGGCCCAATGGATCTGATTCCGGATTTTATTGAGCGTAAGCATGGTCGTCAAAAAGTAGAGTATCCAGATCCGCGTATTGAATCAGTACTGCGTGAGACCTACGGCATCATGGTCTATCAAGAGCAGGTGATGCAGATGGCGCAGATGATTGGTGGTTACTCACTGGGTGGCGCCGATATGTTGCGCCGTGCTATGGGTAAGAAAAAGCCAGAAGAGATGGCTCAGCATCGTAAGATCTTTAGTGATGGTGCAAAAGCAGGCGGCATTAGTGAAGGTAAAGCAAACGAGATCTATGACTTAATGGAGCGTTTTGCGGGCTATGGATTTAATAAATCCCATGCTGCTGCTTATGCGCTCTTGGCTTATCAAACAGCTTGGCTCAAAGCCTATTACCCAGCTGAATTTATGGCAGCTAACTTATCGCTTGCGATGGACGACACTGATAAGGTGAAGATTTTATATGACGATTGCTTAGTAAATCAGATTCGGGTGTTCTCGCCTGATATCAATACAGGGGCGTATGAGTTCACCCCATTGCGCGCTCCTGATGCAACGCCTGATAGCTTAATTAGTCATATTCGCTATGGCTTAGGCGCTGTCAGAGGAACGGGCGCGGCTGCAATTGAAGCAATCATCAAAGCACGCGAGACCGGCGGACTATTTATGGACTTATTTGATTTCTGTGCCCGAGTAGATCGCAGGCAAGTGAATCGCCGTGCCATTGAAGCGCTGATGCGCGCTGGTGCATTTGATAGTCTCTATCGTGATTTAGTTCCTGTGGGCGGTAATCTCTATGACATCCGCTCTACCTTGCTAGCCTCTTTGGCAAGAGCCATTGAAGCTGCTGAGCAGGCTGAAGCTTCTATTCATCAAGTGAGTTTGTTTGAGGCTGCTGGAGAGGAAGATCGTCATCTTCCAGAGTTAGTTCGTGAGCCAATATGGTCTGAGAAAAAACGCCTGCAAGAAGAAAAGACTGCTTTAGGACTTTGCTTAACAGGGCATATGTTTGATGCCTATCGTGATGAGACAGCGCACTTCATTCGCCAACCTTTAGCTAAAGTAGCTGAAGGTAAGGATCAATTGATTGCAGGCATCATTACTTCGGCTCGAATGCTCACAGGTCAACGGGGCCGTATGATGATTGCCACGATTGATGATGGTAGCGCCGCTATTGAGGTGACTCTTTATAGCGAAGTGTATGAACCCAATCGTTCCTGGCTCAAAGAAGATGAGATGTTGGTTGCCAAGGTTAACGTCACGCCAGATAAATTCTCGGGCGGTATGCGGGTAGTTTCAGAAGCAGTGATGGATATTACCGGCGCACGTATGCGCTTTGCCCGCAATGTCCATGTCTGTATTGATTCTGCAATTGACCTAAAGATGCTCCGTAGTCAAATTGGACCTTACTTAATGGCTAATCGTGTCAGAGACCCAAAGTTGAGCCCTACTCGACCAGTAATGCCCGGCTCTAATGATGCCGTTAAGGGTTTGATGCTAACTGCTGCCGTAACTACTAGTGGCGGGGCTTGCTTAATGCAATTTCCAGAAGAGTTACGCATTTATCCTGATGACGCTTGTCTGCATAGCCTCAATCAATTGCTAGCCTCAAAACAAAAAGACCCGGTTCAGGTTCA
>CAMBBT010000097.1 GCA_945864455.1 Polynucleobacter meluiroseus
TGCCTGATTTAAATGCATCCAATGTCAAAGTCCGTTCACCCTGACTCTTGTCACCATGAATCGCGCCCGCTTTGATACCATCGCGCTCAAGTGCCCGAGACAACCTGGCACAACCCAGACGACTATTGGTAAAAATAATGCATTGACGCGATAAACCTTGGCGCGTGCGCTCTTCCAATACTCTAACAATAGCGTTTTGCTTATCAGCCGAGGCCACCATATGCACTACTTGCTTGACAGTATCAGCAGCAGCGTTCTGACGTGCTACCTCTACTGTTACCGGAGTACGTAAATAGCTTTGCGCCAGCCTTTTAATTTCGGGTGAGAAAGTTGCTGAGAACAGCAAGGTTTGCCTTTGCGCAGGGATCAAATTAATAATGCGCTGTAGATCGGGTAAGAAACCCATATCGAGCATGCGATCAGCTTCATCCAAAACCAGAATTTCTACTTGGGATAAGTTCGCTACTTTTGAGCCAATATGGTCAAGCAAGCGGCCTGGTGTTGCAATTAAGATTTCAATACCGTTACGCAAAATGGCAACTTGTTCCTTCATATCCACGCCACCGTAGACCACAGCGGCGCGCAAATCGGTATGTTTGGAGTAGCTTGCGGCATTTTCAGCCACTTGCACCGCTAACTCTCTAGTAGGCGTGAGCACTACAGCGCGAATCGGATGGCGCGCTGGTGATGCACTATTACTCGCGTGACGCAAAATCTGTTGAATGATTGGCAATACAAAGGCGGCTGTCTTACCAGTCCCAGTTTGTGCTGCACCCATGAGGTCTCTACCCGCTAGAACATGCGGAATAGCTTGCGCTTGAATCGGTGTAGGAATAGTATAGCCCTGGTCAGATACCGCCTTTTGAATCTGTGGGTCTAAACCAAAATCAGCAAAAGTGATTGTTGCCGGAGGGGCAGTGTCAGTAACACTAGCGGCACTAGAGGCGACTGTGTTGTCAGCCCCTGTAGTAGAAGTTATTTCAGTATCAGTATTTATCAAGGTAACTTACAGAATGGCGGCAATGCCGGCCTTAGCGGTTTCAGCATCCTCCGCCGATTTAACGCCGGAAACGCCGACTGCGCCGATAGTATGCCCGTCTACCTCGATATTGACGCCACCCTCTAACATGCCCGATATGTGCGGGGCAGATAAAAAAGCATGGCGACCATTGTTAATAATTTCTTCGTAAACACGAGTCTCGCGTTTGCCCATTGCAGCGGTACGCGCTTTTTCTTGAGCGATATAAGCAGACAAAGGAGCGCAACCGTCGCGACGAATTAAACCCAACATATGACCACCCTCATCACATACGGCAATCGTCACTGCAAAATTATTTTTAGCAGCATGTTGATCGGCTGCATTCAAAATCTTTTGAACATCAGCTTGAGTTAAGTAATGTTTAGTAGCTAACATGTTTGATCTTTCTGTCTCGAATATGGTGTATCGAATCTATGCACTTCTTTATAAGCACTTGAATTATAAGGGGTGCAGCCCGATTAACCCTGAGGATCTGGCTCTACCCTGCTCTTAATGCTAAAAATGGATTATTTCAGGAACTCTTGGGCGGCAATTACCCCGCTTGCCTTGGGCTTAAAGCCCATAGAACCTAGACTCATCTCTACGCCACTTAAGGCAGCCATGAGGTTGAGCTCATTACAGTCGCCCAAATGTCCAATGCGGAATGCCTTACCTTTGATCTTGCCAAGGCCAGTACCCAAAGAGAGATTGAACTTCTCTAAAGCATGTTTACGCAGGACATCGGCATCCATGCCTTCAGGCGTCGCAATACAAGTGAGTACCGGTGAATAGCAATCGGTGTCCTGACACTGAATCTCAAGACCCCAAGCTTTGACTGCTTCACGACAAGCTGCAGCTAAACGTTGATGACGTGCAAAAATCATATCAAGACCTTCAGCCATCATCATATCCATGGCCTCGTGCAATCCATACATCAGGTTAGTACTTGGTGTCGTTGGCCAGAAACCATTTTTATTCGATTCAAGAATTTCATCCCAAGCCCAATAGGCCTTATGCATTTTATTGTTCTTGCTAACATCAATTGCCTTTGCTGATAAAGCGTTAAAGCCCAGGCCAGGCGGCAACATCAAGCCTTTTTGTGAACCAGAAATAGTGACATCAGCGCCCCACTTGTCATGCTCGAATTCTGCTGAACCCAGGCCAGATACAGTATCCACCAGCAACAAAGCTGGATGCTTGACTGAATCAATCGCCTTACGAACTGCAGCAATGTTGGATGTAACGCCAGTAGATGTTTCGTTATGCACCACACAAACTGCTTTGATCTCATGCCCAGTATCTTTGCGCAAGCGCTCTTCAATCACAGCAGCATCTACACCCCAACGCCAAGAATCTTGTCCAGTCTTGCCGATTACTTCAACATCAAGGCCAAGACGTTTACCTAGTGCACGCCATAAGTTTGCAAATTGACCGGTTTCATAAAAGAGCACTTTGTCACCGGGACTCAGGACATTGACTAATGCACCTTCCCAAGCACCGGTTCCAGATGCGGAATAAATGATCACGGGCTGCTCGGTCTTAAAAATCTTTTTAATGCCTTCCAATACTTTCAAACCAAAAACACCAAACTCAGGACCACGATGGTCGATGGTTTGATAGCTAATCGCACGCAATACCCGCGGCGGAACTGGACTTGGGCCAGGAATGTGTAAGAAATGGCGTCCAGATGCGTGGTTATCGAGTTTGAGCATGTTTTGTCTCACGGGTTTTAGGTTGAATAATCCCCTATTGTATGACAATTTTTGCCAATTTTATATTTTGTATACAAGCCATTTATAAAAAACCTTAAAATAAAGCGATTATTTAGCGTTTAAAGCGTATATTTATGCTTTATGATGTCTGAATGATATTTTTGTATACAAATTTAGAGTCTAGGAAACGGATACCATGAAGGTAATAGAACAACCGAATTCGCAGAACTTACATGAGGCCATCTTCCAAAAGCTCAGACTACTGTTGGTGGAAGGCAAGATTGTCCCTGGCAGCAAACTCAATGAACGAGAATTAGCCGAGAGCTTGAACGTTTCTCGCACCCCGATTCGGGAAGCGATTCGTCGCCTCGCTGCAGATGGTTTAGTTGAGCTGATAGCTAACCGTGGTGCGATTGCTGTGCAACTCAGTCTTGAGGATGTAATTAATACCTTTAATGTAATTGCAGACTTGGAAGGTTTCTCGGGAGAGTTAGCCGCAAATAACATTAGTGATGCCACCCTCTCTGAACTAGAAGCCCTCCAATATGAAATGATGGCTTCGTATGCGCGCCGTGATTTATCGACTTATTACAAGTTAAACCTGCACATTCATCAGCTGATTAATCAGGCAGCGAATAATCCTGTGCTTGCTCAGCTGTTCTCACAAGTGAATGCCCGTATTGAAGCCTTGCGCTTTAGATCTAATCAAGACGGAGTTAAATGGGAAAAAGCAGTAGAAGAACATCAAGAAATGCTCGATGCCCTCAAGGCTAGAGACAGCGCCCGTATGCGGAGAATCATGATTCAGCACGTCCAAAACAAACGTGATGTTGTAGTGCAGTTACTCAAGGCTGAATCAAAACTAGCAGAGACAGTCAAATGAATAAACCACTCGATCTCAAAGAGCTGATGGTAGATCAGGCACAATTAGCCAAACGATTACGTCAAGACACTTCAGGCGATGTCATGACCGATAGCGCGAGTCGTGGGCGCTACGCTACCGATGCTTCTATTTATCAAGCGATGCCAGTGGCAGTATTTATTCCCAAGACTGCACAAGATATTGCCAGCGCGATTCAGATTGCAGCAGAACTTGGCGTGCCTGTTCTTCCCCGTGGCGGTGGCACCAGTCAGTGCGGTCAAACCACTGGTGCAGCATTGGTCATCGACAACAGCAAATACTTCAGAAATGCGCTTGATATCAATATTGATAAGGGCTATGCAGAAGTAGAGCCCGGGATGGTGCTTGATCATCTCAATAGCTCACTCAAAAAACATGGTCTGTGGTATCCAGTAGACGTTTCCACTGGAGGACAAGCAACCATTGGCGGCATGGCAGGCAATAACTCTTGCGGCAGTCGCTCGATTGCTTACGGCAATATGGTGCATAACGTTTTAGGCATTGATGCTTGGTTGGCCGATGGCACAGTCGGTGAATTTAGCAACTATACAAATAGCTCTGGGGTTGCTAAAGAGCTTGGTGACTTTGTTAAAGGCTTAGCTAGCACTCTACAACCTGAGATTGAGGCGCGTTTCCCTAAAGTATTACGACGGGTTGCAGGTTACAACCTCGATATCTTCCATCCTCAAAGTGAATTACCTTATACCCAAGACGCCAGCGTCAATTTGTCACACCTACTCGTCGGTAGCGAAGGTACGCTAGCCTACTTCAAATCACTCAAACTCAAATTAGCTCCATTGCCCCAGCACAAAGTACTGGGTATTGTGAACTTTGCCAGTTTCTACAAAGCAATGGATAGCGCCCAGCATATTGTCAAACTGGGGCCTACTGCAGTTGAGTTGGTTGATCGTACCATGATTGATTTAGCGCGCAGCAATCCCAGTTTTCAGAAGACGATTGAGACCGCACTTATTGATCACACTGCACAAACGCCAGAAGCGATTCTGTTGGTGGAATTTTCTGGTGAGGCGCATGCGCCTCTATTAGAGAAACTCAAAGCCTTACAAGAACTGATGAGTGATTTAGGTCTCCTAGGCTCAGTGGTCACTATGCCTGATGCCTCCTTACAAAAGAATTTGTGGGAAGTCCGTAAAGCAGGTCTGAACATCATGATGAGTCTTAAAGGTGATGGTAAGCCAGTGAGCTTTATTGAGGACTGCGCTGTACCACTAGAAAGTTTGGCTGATTACACCCAAGCATTAACCGAAGTGTTCTCTAAGCATGGATCAAGAGGCACTTGGTATGCCCATGCCTCTGTAGGCACTTTGCATGTGCGCCCTATTTTGGATATGCGCAGAGATGGCGCCCAGAAGATGCGCGCTGTAGCAGAAGAAGCATCAGAGCTAGTACGCAAGTACAAAGGTGCTTATAGCGGTGAGCATGGTGATGGCCTATGTCGTGGCGAGTGGATCTCTTGGCAATTTGGCCCCAAGATTACTGAAGCCCT
>CAMBBT010000098.1 GCA_945864455.1 Polynucleobacter meluiroseus
CATAACGACGATACCCAGGTTCTCGATACCCGGGTATCAGATGAAGGCGATACCATTCGCAGGCGTCGGCGTTGTGCTAAATGTGACAAGCGCTTCACAACGTATGAGCGCGTTGAGTTAGTTTTACCTGCCATTGTGAAAAAGAATGGTAGCCGGGTTGAATATAGTCATGACAAGTTGGCAGGCTCTCTCAAACTGGCCCTGAGAAAACGCCCAGTGTCATCAGACTCTGTAGATGAAGCCATTGCCAGAATCGAAGAGAAGCTTATGAGCCTTGGTGAAAAGGAGATTCCGAGCGAGCGTGTGGGAGAACTTGTGATGCGTGAGCTCAAGCGCTTAGATAAGGTTGCCTACATCCGATTTGCTTCAGTCTACAGAAGCTTTGCCGACATTGAGTCTTTTGAAAGTGCACTTAAAGAGTTGAAGTAAGTCCAGGGCAGCCTCAATCTTGTGCCCATCGCACACTTTCAGTTTTAAATAAAAAAGACTACTTACATGAAGCGGTTTTTCTGTATACTGTAACCAATTGATTACAATTGATGCATGTATGAAATTAAAAAAACAGATGAATTTGAATCTTGGTTTGTCGCTATTCGCGATCCTTTAACACGCGGTCGTTTGCTCTCAAGGCTGCGCAAAGTATCGCTAGGTAGCGTTGGGGATGTGGCCCCTATTGTTAATGGGATATGGGAAATGCGTGAGCATTTTGGAGCTGGTTGGAGAATGTACTACGTACAACGCAAAAAGACGGTCATCCTAATGCTGGGTGGCGGTTGTAAATCTACACAAGTAGCCGATATAAATAGGGTTAAGAAATTGCTTCCGACTTTGGAGGATTAAATGAAAAGTAAAAAAAAGACAAAAATAAAAAATTTGCCAAAATTTGATGTCGTCGACTATCTGAAGACAGAAAAGGATATCGCAGGATATCTCTCTGCTGTATTAGAGGATGGAGACCCCGCCTTATTTGTTGCTGCGATTGGCGATATTGCTAGAGCAAAAGGCATGACTGAAATCGCTAAAAAGAGCGGTGTTACCCGAGAATCTCTATATAGAGCTTTAAAGATAGAGGCTCGACCTCGTTTTGAGACGGTGGCAAAAGTAATTCATGCACTTGGTATGAAGCTAAGCGTACATGCTTAATGAAAACTAGATCGACTTTGCCTTTTCAGCGCACATCATCTTAATGACGCCATCAATATCTGTAGGTTTTTTCCAGCCTAATACCTGAATTGCTTTTTCAGGGTTACCCATGCTTGAAATAATTTCATTGGGGCGAAAGAAGCTCGGTTCAATCTCAACGTATTTTTGCCAATCCAAATCAAAATACTCAAAAGATTTGGCAACAAAGTATTTCAGTGATTCTTTTCTGCCGGTGGCAATAACAAAGTCATCTGGTTTATCTAGTTGCATCATGAGCCACATTGCTTCAACGTATTCTGGTGCCCAGCCCCAGTCACGCGAGATATCTAAATTACCCAATTGCAGCTTATCGAGCTGGCCAGCTTTAATCTTAGCTGTGCCGGCAATAATTTTTTGGGTCACAAAACGCTCAGGACGTAATGGTGACTCATGGTTAAACAAGATTCCAGTACATGCATAAAGACCGTAGGATTCTCGATAGCTATTAATTAACCACTTGGCAGTAGATTTAGCTACTGCATAAGGACTGCGTGGTGCAAATGGAGTTTGCTCATTAGCGGGCGTATCGCCCGTATCACCAAAGCACTCGCTTGAGCCAGCATTGTAAAAACGTACTGGTTTATTCAGAAGGCGAATCACTTCCAAAATATTGAGTGTGCCAATCGCAATACTCTCAATCGCTTCAACTGGCTGCTCAAATGAGAGGCCTACCGAGGTTTGACCTGCTAGGTTATAAATCTCGTCTGGATCTGCTTGCTGAATTGCATTAAAGACGCTGCGAAAGTCATTAATGGAAACAGAAATTAATTTGACTTGATTGCGGATGCCAACGGTATTGAGGTTATTAAAAGACGAGGCCATCACATCCCGTGATGAGCCTGTGACTTCATATCCCTTGGATAAGAGGTGCTTTGCTAAGTAAGCACCATCTTGCCCAGTAATACCGATGATTAATACTTTTTTGGTTGCCAATGGATTGAGCTTATTTTAAAACTGCAAATATTGAAATAGTAATGTCATCTACATTACCAGTACCACTGACTTTGCGATACGCGGGAGCTTTTACTTTGTCGCTTGCACTGGCTTGATTAGCCCAGGAAGAGTAGTACTCAATTAAAGGACGAGTCTGATCGTCATAGACCTGTAGACGTTTACGAACAGTTTCTTCTTTATCATCATCACGCTGAATTAAATCATCGCCCGTTACATCATCTTTACCAGCTACTTTTGGTGGGTTGAACTTAATGTGATAAGTACGACCTGAAGCGGGGTGCACACGACGACCGCTCATACGATAAATAATGGCATCAAATGGCACATCGATTTCTAAAACGTAATCAATGGGTACACCTGCATCTTTCATCGCTTGAGCTTGTGGAATGGTTCTGGGGAAACCATCAAACAGATAACCCTTGCTGCAATCAGGCTGAGTTAAGCGATCTTTTACCAGTCCAATGATGATGTCATCTGATACCAGACCACCAGCATCCATAATTTTTTTAGCTGCAATGCCTAGCTCTGTTCCCGCTTTAACCGCAGCGCGCAACATGTCGCCTGTGGAAATTTGTGGAATAGCAAATTTTTCACAAATAAACTGAGCTTGGGTGCCTTTTCCAGCGCCTGGTGCTCCGAGCAGGATTAACCGCATTCTTTTCCCCTTACAAGATCTGTCATTGTCCCGTGTTTTGTCGGGATCTTTTATCTCTGATGACTAGGATTATCCCCGAGAAGCCTTCAGAAGATGGTGGCTGAGCTTGGGTTGCTTCATTAAGCACCAAGTAGTCGTCTTACCCGCTCTAGGTCCTCTGGGGTGTCTACACCTGCAGGAGGCGCCTCTAAAGCAATATGCACTGCAATACGATAGCCGTTCCAGAGGGCACGCAGTTGCTCTAGCGCCTCTGCTTGTTCTGGGGGCGCGGGTTCTAGCGTAGTGTAGGCCTGCAAAAAGTCAGCCCGATAGGCATAAATACCCAAATGGCGTAGGTGCTCTATTTTTTGGGCGCTCTGCGCATCTCTCATAAAGGGAATTGGCGCTCTTGAAAAATACATTGCTTCGTTAGCGTGATTGAGAGCTACCTTAACAACATTGGGATTATCAATCTCTGATTTTTCAGTGATAGGCACCGCAATGGTAGAGATCGCGCACTGGGGATTGTTGGCCAAAATTTGGGCAACTTGATTAATCAGGTCTGGTGGCATGAGTGGCTCATCACCCTGCACATTCACAAGCAAAGTATTGGCTGGTAGTTTAAGTAATCGCGCCACTTCGGCAAGGCGGTCGGTGCCAGTAGGATGATCAGGGCTGGTGAGCAAGCACTCAATACGATGAGCATTACAAGCCGCCTCAATCTCTGGTGAATCTGTTGCCACCACTACGCTTTGAGCAAGAGATTGTTTGGCTCGTTCTGCTACGCGAACGACCATCGGTTTACCACCGATATCGGCCAATGGTTTACGTGGCAATCGGGTAGAACCCAGTCTTGCTGGTATGACTACCAAGAAGTCTGGAGTTTGATGATCGCTCATGCAAAAGATATTGAATACATTGCTTAGAGCACTTCATCGGCGCCAAGAGCGCGCGCTTCATCTACTAACATGACAGGAACATCATCACGAATGGGGTAAGCCAAGCGATCCGCTTTGCAAATGAGTTCATGCTTGGCGCTATCTAGATGCAAAGGGCTTTTGCATAAAGGGCAAACCAAAATTTCGAGTAGGCGTTTATCCATGATTTTCTAAGTTTAGTGCTTTATAAGTTATAGCGATGCGGGTCAGGTCGTTGCAAAATGGATTGCACCCAGTCTACCAAGTTATCCGGCAAATTGAGGTTCATTGGTACTACCCAAATACGCTCATCGCTAATGGCGGAGCATTTCACGGCATCTTTTTCGGTAATCAGAATGCATTGCGCTTTAATACCGCTAAAAAACTCTGGGGTATAGCTTGCGTGATCTGGTAATGCAATCCATTTGCCAGTAATACCTTGTTTTTGGAGGGCATTGAAAAAACGTTTTGGGTTTCCAAGAGCAGCTACCGCGGCAATCTGAGCAGGCAAAAACTGTCCACTAATCTGCGCAAAGGTTTGGGTGTTATCAGCATTGATGAGTTGGTATGGATTGCCTAAAGTACCTAGTAAGGTGAACGCACGTCGACCTTTAAAGTATTCATCTAGCAAACCACTCTTGTGGTTATTCACGGATTCGGTAAGCAGAGTGGCATCCCGTCCGCGATCGGCTAATTCACGAAGGGGGCCAGCTGGTAGTAAAAATCCATTACCTTCACCACGACCATCACGCACAACAAATTCAATATCACGGCCACCTTCACGTGCAGGCCAACGTGGCAGACCGCTATGTTGCAAGCCATCATCGCTAATGATCAGGTTGACATCAGGTGAGTGTTTCAGTAAGGCCTTAATACTTTGCTCACGTTTTGGATATACCCAAATCGGAAATTGATTATCGGTACGCTTTGCAATGAGCACGGGTTCATCACCGACGATGCTAGGGTCGGAGTCACTTCGCACTTGAGTAGGTGATATTTGTGAAGACCCATAACCCCGGCTGATGATGCCGGGCTTCCATCCTAATTTCGATAGACGCTGGGCTAGTGCAATCACAATCGGCGTCTTACCGGTGCCACCTACCCGAATATTGCCAACGATGATGATAGGTACTAGTACATGCTGGTGATTGGTAAAGCCTAAGTCGTGAATCAGTTTGCGAATTCGCAAGACCAAACCATAAACCCAAGAGAGCGGCCAAAGTATGAGAGCAGTTGGCCCACGTCTTTCCCAAAATTGGGGAGCTTTACGGAAAAAAGAAAGTGCCATAAAAAGTATTTTTCTCGAGGCTTACTTTTTAGTTTGGCTACTAAAAACAATATTGGACAGATTGGCATCACGCGCAGCCTCTAGAGCGCTCATGACGGCTTGATGTGGCGCTCTGGCATCAGCATCAATATTGACTTGGATATTACTAAC
>CAMBBT010000099.1 GCA_945864455.1 Polynucleobacter meluiroseus
CTGTCCCAGGCATTCCATAATGAGGTGCTGCGCTTCATGCATCGAGCCTAGCTTCTGCGATAACTTATCTGCAATTTCTTTAATACCCGGCGGCTGATTAATCGAGATCTGCTCACTAATCGATAGATGCATGGAGAGGTGGAGGAAGGGATTGGTCTCGCCGCGTTCTGGCGTGAAGTCTTGGGCTAAGGCACTCTCAGGATCTGTCAGTAGACCGTGATACTCAGGGTGATCCACCATCCAATCACTTGCCAGAGTTTCCATTGGATCTAAGATATGGCAATCACTTTTCTTCTTCCAGGTATCACAGAAAAAGCGACGAACTTCTTCTCGAGTTGGATTAAATAACGCCACGCACTTTTCCTTTACCAGTTTTTTGTTTAAAGCTACACAAAGGCTCAACAATGCATTGGATGCAATCTGGGTTACGCGCCTTGCAAGTGTATCTACCATGCAGGATAAGCCAATGATGCGCGTCTAGTAAATACTCTTTGGGTACGCGTTTGAGTAATTGCTCTTCTACTTTCACCACATCTTTACCAGGTGCCAAGCCAGTGCGATTAGAAACTCTAAAGATATGGGTATCAACCGCAATAGTGGCTTGCCCAAAGGCAGTATTCAGAATTACGTTGGCAGTTTTTCTACCAACCCCTGGCAAAGCTTCTAGTTCTTCACGAGTTTGTGGAACTTGGCCTTGATGTTTCTCTAGCAAGAGACTACAAGTCTCTTGTATATGCCTACCTTTGGAATTAAATAATCCAATGTGCTGAATATAGGGTTTGACACCTTCTTCACCAAGATCTAATAGGGCCTTTGGTGTACTAGCGATCTTAAAGAGTTTTCGGGTACCTTTATTGACTGATACGTCAGTCGCTTGTGCTGATAGCAATACTGCGATGAGCAACTCAAATGGCGAGCTGTACTCTAGTTCAGTTGTCGGTTTGGGATTATTAGCCTTGAGTTGCTCAAAAAAAGCGCGCCGTTTTTCAGGGTTCATCATTTCTGTTGCTGGGAGCGTGCAATTGCAGCAGCAATGATGGCGCGTTTACGCTCTTGCTCTTTCTTCTGCTCATCTGATGTTGGGCTATCGGCGTTAACCGCAATTAACTTAGCCGCCGCTTTTTTGGCTAATCGTTCATCATTGTCTTTTTGCTCTCTATCAAGACGTTGTTCCCGATCGTGATAACGCTGACGCGAAATATCTGCCAGGTCTGGTGACCAAGCGTTCCATCCTGTTTGGTTAGCCGTGACATCGATCATGCTAATGCAATCCACTGGACATGGTGGAATGCAAAGATCGCAACCAGTGCACCATTCAGTTAAGACAATATGCATTTGTTTGGATGCGCCCACAATGGCATCGACAGGGCATGCCTGAATACATAAGGTACAGCCGATACATTTTTGTGGATCAATGAAAGCTACTGGTCTGGGGCGCTCAATACCGCAATCGGCATCAATCGTGGGGTGTAAATCGAAAGCATCTTGTGGATAAATGGGAACCAGGATTTTGCTGAGACGCGTAATTCCATCGACACCACCTGGCGGGCAACGATTGGGTAAAGCCTCACCACTAGCCATCGCTTCTGCGTAGCCTCGACAATCTGGGTAACCGCATTTAGTGCATTGGGTTTGAGGAAGCGTGTCCTCTAAGCGATCAGCAAGTTGGTTCGCTTGAGTAGTTTTCATTGCTTGATAGTAGGCTAAAAAAGTGAGGGCCTTGGCCCCCACTCATTAATACTTAGTTAGAGCTTTCTAATTTAGGAGGCCGTGCTTTAGTTCCTGTGTGGACGCTTTGGTGATCACGAATGAAAGATTTAATCTTTGGATAAACCTTATCACGCCAACGTCGACCAGCAAAGATGCCGTAGTGACCTGCGCCAGCAACTTCGTAGTGAGCTTTATCTTCTTTTGGAATACCAATACACAAGCCATGCGCCGAGCGGGTTTGTCCGCTTCCGGAGATATCGTCAAGCTCACCCTCGATAGTAAGCAGCGCAGTCTTTTTAATATCTTCAGGCTTTACTAGATCACCAGCTACTTCCCAAGTGCCGTTAGGTAGAGCGTAATCTTGGAAAACAGTCTTAATAGTATCTAAGTAGAACTTGGCGTCTAAGTCTAATACCGCGTTGTACTCATCATAAAAACGAATATGCGCATCAGTATCTTGTTCGTCGCCACGCACGAGGTTTTGGAAAAAGTCCCAATGACTTTGCAGATGGTTCTGCGGGTTCATCGCAAGAAAACCAGTGTGTTGCAAGAATCCTGGATAAACTTTGCGACCCACGCCAGGATAGGTTGGCGGTACTTTGTAAATAACGTGACTTTCGAACCAATTAAAAGACTTGTGTTCGGCCAGATTATTTACAGCAGTCGGTGATTTGCGGGCATCAATTGGGCCGCCCATCATGATCATGGATGCTGGAGTTACTTCGCCAGCAGAAGCCATTAAAGAGACGGCGCCTAAGGTTGGCACAGTAGGCTGACACACTGAAATTACATGCAAATCTTTTGCGCCAATCGTACGAATAAATTCTTGGACGTAGTGAACATAGTCATCTAAGCCAAACTCACCATCTTCAACCGGAATATTACGCGCATCAATCCAGTCGGTAATGTAAACCTTGTGGTCTTGCAGCAGGGTGCGAACGGTATCGCGCAATAGTGTCGCATGGTGCCCGGACATGGGGGCAACCACCAATACAACAGGATCATTCTTGAGGCGCTTAATAGTTTCTACATCATCTGAAAAACGCTTGAAGCGAACCAAATTGCAAAAAGGTTTTGCAATGATCGTTCTCTCATGAATCGCAACTTCTTGACCATGTGCTTGTACCGAACGAATCCCAAATTCAGGTTTTTTATAGTCTTTACCTAAGCGGTAAAGGAGTTCATAGCTGGCAGCTAAACGCTCGGATCCAGGAACCTTCGATGCTGGATTAGAAGCATTAATAAAAGCCTCAGAGGCTGCTCGTGCCCATGAACTCATGGGTTGAAGTAAGGCTTTTTGGAACTCGTGTAACTGATATAACATTCTAGCTCCTGTAATTCACTATATCCGCTTGTTATCCTAAAACGCGGGCGATTGCTTTGGCTACTTTATCAATATTTTTGGTATTGAGCGCTGCAACACAAATGCGTCCAGTGGAGAGGGCATAAATACCATCTTCTTTCTGTAAGCGTTCAACTTGCTCGGCCGTTAAGCCTGAGTAAGAAAACATGCCACGTTGCTGTTCGATAAAAGAAAAATCTTGTTTCACACCAGCAGCAGCCAGTTTTTCAACCAGACCATGACGCATTGACTTAATACGATCACGCATTTCTGCTAACTCGTCTTCCCAAAGCTTACGCAACTCAGGAGAATTCAAAACAGCAGCAGCAATGGCAGCGCCGTGAGTTGGAGGGTTGGAATAGTTAGTACGAATCACACGCTTCAATTGTGAGAGAACGCGAGTAGATTCATCTTTGCTTTGTGTCACGATGGACAAGGCGCCTACACGCTCACCGTAGAGTGAAAATGATTTAGAGAAAGAGCTCGACACGAAGAAGGACATGCCAGACTGCGCAAAGAGACGAACGGCGATACCGTCCTGTTCAATCCCAGTTGCAAAGCCTTGGTAAGCGACGTCTAGAAAGGGAATTAAACCCTTATTCTTGCAGATATCGATTACTTGATGCCATTGGGCTTCAGTAACGTCTGCGCCAGTTGGGTTGTGGCAACATGCATGTAGAAGTACGGTCGTGTTCTTTGGGAATGACTCTAAGGATTTCACCATGCCAGCAAAATCAACACCCCGAGTTTTGCCATCGAAGTAGTTATATTCAACAACCTCAAAGCCAGCAGATTCAAAAATACCGCGATGGTTTTCCCAGGTTGGGTTACTAATAGTGCATGGCGCATTTAAATTAAGGCGCTTAATGAAATCAGCACCAACACGCAGCGCACCAGTGCCACCCAAACATTCTGCAGTTACCACGCGGCCATCTTTAATCAGTGCTGAGTCAGTACCAAATAATAAAGTTTGCACTGCACTGTTGTAGGGGTTTGGACCTTCAATTGGAATGTAGCTGCGTGGGGACTGTTTGGCAACGATCGCTTCTTCAGCCTTGATCACTGCTTTAAGAAGAGGCACCTTGCCTTCGTCTGTGTAATACACACCCACACCCAGGTTAACTTTGTCAGAACGTTGATCTGCAACGTAGGCTTCTGTGAGGCCAAAAATAGGATCTTTAGGGGCTAATTGGACTGAGGCAAAAAGGGTCATTGGAGGTCAAAAATGATGGTTTAAAGGTAGCTTTGCTAGTAATCACCGCTCAATTGAGCTTAATTAATGGTTTTAGAGGCCAGAATGAACTATTTCCAAATAAAAACGGCAAAATCATTGTTTGTACAAAATTCGCTGTGAAGAAAACTCACAGATCAAATGATAGCTGAGATGCCCCCTAAGTCCCCCAAAACTACCTCGAATTCCACAGCTAAAGAAGATATCAAAAAACCGGTTGCTGACCCATTAGGCGAGGTCGGTCATGATTTAGATCCTTCTAAATTTGTTAGCTTCCCAGATTCTCCCTATCATCTTTATCAGCCGTTTACCCCTGCTGGTGATCAACCTGAGGCGATTGAAGCCTTAGTTGAAGGCATTGAGGACGGACTCACTTTTCAGACCCTTCTCGGGGTTACGGGATCTGGAAAGACCTTCACCATGGCCAATGTGATCGCCAGAACGGGGCGCCCAGCCATTATTTTTGCCCCGAACAAGACCTTAGCTGCTCAACTCTATAGTGAATTTAGAGAGTTTTTCCCCAAAAATGCGGTTGAGTACTTCGTGAGTTACTACGACTATTAACAACCTGAGGCTTATGTTCCTCAGCGTGATCTTTTCATTGAAAAAGACTCATCCATTAATGAGCACATTGAGCAGATGCGACTGTCCGCAACCAAGAGTTTGTTAGAGCGACGTGATGTCATTATCGTTGCAACTGTTTCTGCAATTTACGGTATTGGTAATCCTGGCGACTATCACAGTATGGTGATGACATTGCGTCCTGGTGACAAGATGAGTCAACGCGATATTTTGATGCGACTGATTGCGATGCAATACGATCGTAAC
>CAMBBT010000100.1 GCA_945864455.1 Polynucleobacter meluiroseus
TATGGAGAAATTGATTACAATTTCTCCATACCTTCAAGGAGCGTTGCAAGGAATGCTGAGACCCAGCATTTCCCCAGGCTTGAAGGGAGTAGATTCTTAAACAGTTTCTGCTAATTGCAACCGCGCTCGCTAACCCATGATTCAACGGCTAGCGAGTTTGCACTCCAGCATTGGATCGTATTTAGCTGGAGCATTAATGAATACCGTTACTGATTTAAACAACTTTGTTGCCACTCGTTGCGCAATTGCCGATATTTCTTTGTCTGATTTTGGTCGCAAAGAAATTGCGATTGCTGAAACTGAGATGCCTGGCTTGATTGCAATTCGCGATGAGTTTGCTGCTAAACAGCCGTTGCGTGGAGCGCGAATCACGGGTTCGCTGCACATGACTATTCAAACTGCAGTGTTGATTGAGACCCTTGAGGCGCTCGGCGCAGAAGTTCAATGGGCATCTTGCAATATTTTCTCTACACAAGACCATGCCGCTGCAGCCATTGCTGCTAATGGCACGCCTGTGTATGCCATTAAGGGCGAGACTCTTGAGCAGTACTGGGATTTCACGCACTGTATTTTTGAGTGGGCTGATGGCGGTTTCACCAATATGATTTTGGATGACGGTGGTGATGCCACTTTGCTTTTGCATCTTGGTTCCCGTGCTGAAAAAGACCAAGCTTGCTTGAATCACCCAACTAGTGAAGAAGAAACCATTTTATTTTCTGCTATTAAGAAAAAATTAGCACAAGACCCAACTTGGTATTCCATACGTTTGGAAAAAGTGAAGGGTGTTACAGAAGAAACTACTACTGGTGTTCATCGCCTGTATCAAATGTTTGCTAAAGGTGAATTGAAATTCCCAGCAATTAATGTCAATGACTCTGTTACTAAGAGTAAGTTTGATAACCTCTATGGTTGCCGTGAGTCTTTGGTTGATGCCATTAAGCGCGCAACAGACGTTATGATTGCCGGTAAGGTTGCGGTAGTTTGTGGCTATGGCGATGTGGGTAAGGGTTCAGCCCAAGCCTTGCGTGCCCTATCTGCTCAAGTTTGGGTTACTGAAGTAGATCCAATCTGTGCATTGCAAGCGGCGATGGAGGGTTACCGTGTTGTAACGATGGATTACGCTGCTGATAAAGCAGATATCTTTGTGTCTGCAACTGGTAACTACCACGTGATTACACATGATCATATGGCCAAGATGAAGAATCAGGCGATCGTTTGTAACATCGGCCACTTTGATAATGAGATCGATGTTGCTGGTATTGAGAAATACAAATGGGAAGAGATCAAGCCACAAGTAGATCATGTGATTTTCCCGGCTGCCAATGGCAAACCAGAAAAGCGCATCATCATCTTGGCTAAAGGCCGCTTGGTTAACTTAGGTTGCGGTACAGGCCACCCTTCCTATGTGATGAGCTCTTCATTTGCAAACCAAGTGATTGCACAAATTGAGCTCTGGAATGCAGTTGGTACGAATAAATATCCAATCGGTGTTTACACATTGCCTAAGCATTTGGATGAGAAGGTTGCACGCTTGCAGCTCAAGACATTGAATGCTCAGTTAACGGTATTGAGTGATCAGCAGGCTTCCTATATTGGTGTAACGAAGGAAGGTCCGTACAAGACTGACCACTACCGTTATTAATCTAACTGTTTAATAGATACAGATACCTAGGCCCAAAATCATGGAATTAAGCGTCGAATTTTTTCCTCCAAAAACACCTGAAGGTGAAAAGAAACTGCAGCTTGTGCGCGAGCGCTTTAGTGAAACTCTGAAGCCCGCGTTTTATTCTGTGACCTTTGGTGCCGGTGGCTCTACGCAGTCCGGTACCTTGAAAGTAGTGAGCGATATTCATGCTGCTGGCGCAGCAGTTGCTCCCCACTTATCTTGTGTTGGTAGCTCACGTGAAAGCGTGCGTGAGATGCTTAAGCAATATCAAGCTTTAGGTATCAAACGCATTGTGGCTTTGCGGGGCGACTTGCCATCGGGCATGGGTCAGTATGGCGAGTTTCATCATGCTAATGAGTTAGTGGAATTTATTCGTGCTGAAACCGGTGATTGGTTTCATATTGATGTAGCTGCTTATCCGGAGACGCATCCCCAGGCCAAGTCCCCCGCTAGTGATGTCCAATTCTTTGTGCAGAAAATGAAAGCAGGGGCCAATTCTGCAATTACTCAGTATTTTTATAACACGGATGCCTACTTCCGCTTTGTCGATGAAGCTTATGACTTAGGCGTAACAGAGCCGGTCATTGCTGGAATCATGCCGATTACGAATAGCACTCAGCTATTGCGCTTCTCTGATGCCTGTGGGGCTGAGATCCCACGTTGGATTCGTTTACGTCTTCAGTCTTACGGTGACGACATTGCTTCGATCCGTGCATTTGGTGAAGAAGTGGTAACCGATCTATGCGATCAGTTATTAACTGCAGGTGCACCAGGCTTACATTTCTATTCTTTAAATCAGGCAGATGCGGTTCTGACTATTGCTGATAACTTAGATCTCGGTAAGTCAAGGTAATAAACCAGACTCCGTAAGCAGGAGATCTAAAGGCTCATCATGTGTTTGAGCTGCCCATTTGGCATCATTGAGTCTTTGCCAATCAAATCCAATCCCAATGCAAATCAGCTTGGGATTTTTTTGTCTCAGATCGGCAAGGGTGCGATCAAAATATCCACCACCGTAACCCAAGCGCCAATAATGTATTTTGCCGTTTACGCTTGAGCTGGACCAGCCAACACAGGGAATGAGAATGCAATCGGGTGTAATTGCGGGCCTTAAAAGATTTTTCGGGCTTGGTTCGGGTACACCGTATTGACTTGGAATTAAAACATCACCATCTTGCCATTCATAGAAGTCGAGGTGTTTATCAGATCGAGCATATGGAAGTGCCAGACGACGTCTAGGGCTTTGATTTGCCCAGGCAATTAATGCCGGACGTAAATCAAGCTCATCTTGGATAGGCCAATAAAGCGCGATAGTCTGAAGTGAATTACCATCTTTTACCAAAAACTGATTTAGATTGGCAATGAGCCGATCCTGGACTTGAGCGTAAGTTTGCCCAGCAGCAAATTCTTTGCGTTGCTTTAATAAATCTTGACGAAGAGTTTTTGGCGAATTACCGTGCATATCATCCATTATCAGGCGAAAATTAGAAGATATAGTAAACAACTTAATACCACGGCAATACTGGCAAATATGTACAGGATTAGATAGTGAAAAAGAAGTCTGAAATTCTCAAAGGTAATCAGTTCCGCTGGACCAAGATTTTGATCCTGGGGCTAGCCTTATCTATACCCAGTGCTTTTGCTGAAAAGCCTAAAAAATCAAGTTTGCCTAAATCCTATGAAAGCAAGATTGCTCCTGCCGAGATCACGGATGCAGATCGGATGTTTATTGATTTGCGTGAAGCAGCCAGAAAGAATGATGTTTTCCGCACACAACAGCTTTCATCGAATCTAGCGGCTTATCCATTCGATGATTATGTGACTTACTTTCGTATTAAGCCGCAATTATTTGAGAGTGGTGGCGGACCACGAAGCGACTACAGCGCTGATGCCCAGGTCGTTGCATTTTTAAATCAGTATCAAGGAACGGCTTTAGCTGATCGGATGCGTAACGATTGGTTATTGGTATTAGGTAAGCGAAAAGACTGGGCGCGCTTTGATCTGGAGTATGCCAAGTTTGTGTTAGATGATGACACTCAGGTGAAGTGCTATTCCTTACTGTCAAAATTATCACAAGGCGAGAACCCCACTAAATTATCAATCGACACCCGGTCGGTTCTGCTAGACCCAAGCCACTTTGGGCAAGCTTGCCAAGAGTTAGTGCCTTCCTTGGTTGCTGCTGGTGGAATGACGCCAAGCGAGGCCAAGGCGATCGGTCGTGCAGCTAGTGAAAGAGGCTTTGAGACCATGGCACGTCGCTTAGGTGGCGAAGACCCCATTGGGGAAATTGTAAAAGCTGCAAAGGCTGATCCAGCGAAAGCCTATCGAGACTTTTTACAGACATCAGCGCGCTATAGCAAAGAAAATCAAGCAGTGGCTTGGGCTGTGATTGGTCAATTTCTGGCAAAGAAATTAGATCCCAATGCGGATGATGCTTATCGCTTGCAGCAAGAGCTTGGTTACAACGAGCTACTCTCAGTTGAGTCACAAGAATGGAAGGTACGCGCAGGCTTACGCGCTAAAGATTGGGACTTGGTAAAAAATGCGATAGAGGGTATGAAACCGGTAGTTCGTAGCAAAGATCCTGCTTGGACTTATTGGTATGGCCGCGCCTTAAAGGCCGAAGGTCAAGATGTAAAGGCTAAAGAGAGCTATGAGTTGATTGATGAGCAATATAATTTTTATGGACAACTGGCTCGCGAAGAGTTGGGCAAGTCAAATCATGCACCATCTCGCACTAAGGTGACTGAACCAGAAATTGATGCAATGGCCAGTCGTAAGGGGTTTGTGAGAGGCGAGCGTTTATATGCTATGAACCTTCGCTTTGAAGGTAATCGCGAGTGGAATTGGGAGCTACGCAACATGACAGACAGGCAGTTGCTGGCTGCTGCCGAATACGCTAAGCGCATTCATTTGTATGACCGAGTTGTCAATACTGCTGATCGCACGAAGCAAGAGCATGACTTTAGTTTGCGTTATCCAACACCATTTAGAGATGAGCTTTCACCAATTGCAAGACAAATTGATTTGAATCTTGCATGGGCTTATGGACTCATTCGTCAGGAGTCCCGCTTCATCATGAATGCATCTTCTTCAGTGGGCGCTTCAGGCCTAATGCAAGTAATGCCTAATACAGCAAAGTATGTTGCCAAAAAGATTGGCATGCTCAACTACACTAATGACAAGCTAACTGATACCAATACGAATTTAACTTTGGGCAGTAATTACCTCAATATGGTCTTAGTTGACCTAGATGGTTCTTGGGTGCTGGCATCTGCTGCCTATAATGCTGGGCCCTCTCGCTCAAAAGCATGGCGTGAAAAATTAACAAGCCCCACCGAAGGTGCAATCTTTGCGGAGACCATTCCGTTTAATGAGAC
>CAMBBT010000101.1 GCA_945864455.1 Polynucleobacter meluiroseus
AGCGTAATCACAAGCAGAATAATTCTTGCTAGAAACTGCTTTAAACGCATCTACCAATTTGCCTTAAGGTGAAAGCCGGCGCCGTTGTAATCTAAAGTCGCCTGAGCACCCACAGGTAGCGTTAGCTTATTAGCTTGATGACCAAATGGCAGGCCTGTCAAAATAGGAATGGTATCTGGTAAACGTTGACGGATGGCCTCAATCGCCCGCTCCAAGGTATAACCTTTGTCGTTATCGTAAAGCCGATAGGCAGAAAAACCTCCTAGCAGAATTGCGGACTGGTTATTCAGAATGGCTGCATCTAGTAATTGCATCAACATTCGCTCTAAACGATAAGGATGCTCATTCACATCTTCCAAAAATAAGATGCCATTTTGGGTTTGCTGCAGAGATGGTAAGTATGGAGTTCCGACTAAGCCTGCTAGGACAGTTAAGTTACCACCCCATAAAATTCCTTTGGCTTCGCTGCCACTTGCCTTGGCCAAAAAGGATTGGGCTGTTGATACGCTGCAATCTAGTTTTCGTTCTTGAATAGCGGTCTGAAAATGACTCCACATAAATTCATCGGGAGTAATTGCTTTACCACTGTTATCAAACTTGCCAAAATCGTAGTTCAGCATTGGCCCAGATAAAGTGATGGCGCCCGTCTTAGCTAATAAGCCTAATTGAAATGCTGTGAAATCGCTATGGCCAGAAATTTGCAAACCATTGCCGATAGCTTTAGCAATGCCGACCCAATCGATCTTCGGTAGTAAACGATAAATGCCATAACCACCCCGCATGGCCATGACTACAGTCTCAGGGTCGAGGGTCGCTAAGCTATTTAGCTCATTTAAGCGTACTTCATCATTTCCAGAAAAACGTTCATGAACACGCTTCACGCATTCTGAATTCTGAATCGCAATGCCTTGACTCTTTAGCCAATCAATTCCAGCTAAGGGACTTTTATCGTCTAGAGTTGCCCCGGAAGGAGCAATCAAGTGAATGGATTTCAACGTCGCTCCTTAAAAAAATCACGTAACAATTGACCGCACTCTTGTGCCATCACCCCACCCTCAACAACGGTCTGATGATTTATTTGTTTTGAGGAGAATACATCTAAAACACTACCAGCAGCACCTGTTTTTGGATCTGCAGCCCCATAAACAATCCGATCGACTCTAGCGTGTAGCATTGCACCGGCGCACATTGTGCAAGGCTCTAAAGTGACATACAGCGTAGTGCTTGGTAAACGGTAATTTTCTGCAGATAAGGCGGCTTGTCTTAGTGCCAGCATTTCGGCATGGGCACTAGGATCATGTTTGGTAATAGGCTGATTAAACGCCCTAGCAACTACTTCACCATTACGTACTATCACAGCACCCACTGGAACCTCACCCGCAAGAGCAGCGAGCCCAGCTTGCTCTAGAGCCTGCTGCATGAACTGGCGATCAAGCTCCACTTGCTTCATTAGGAATGATGTACGTCAGCCCAACAATTGGGTGTTTCATATAAACGCAGAGCAGAAAGCTCAAGACGTCCACCAAAGGATTTACTAAATACTGGCTGCAAAATAGCAAAGGCAGCCTTGGCTAAATTCTCAACAGTAGGTACATGCTCCATCACTACTGTTTTGTGATTGGGTAGCGTTGCTAAGAAAGCAACTAAACCTTCATCCTCTTTGGCCACTAAGAATGCATGATCCCAAAGATCAACCACATACTGATTTGTTAGACGCTTGATATCTCCAAAGTCAAGCACCATACCATCGTCAGCTTTACCAGGGTGGTGTGCGACTTCGCCAATCAAGGTGACTTCAAGGGCGTAACGATGCCCATGTAAATGTTTACACTGCCCATCATGATTGGGAATGCGGTGTCCTGAATCAAATTCAAGACGACGGGTGATAGAAATTGCGGGTTGTTTACTTGTCATTTAGATCTAATTATTAGCATTGCTGGGCTTAGTCAGATTATCGAATACCTTATCGAATACCTATGAGTTTATGAGATTGGAGGCTTAATCTCCAAAGTGGGCGTTTTTGGCACAAGCTGATCGCTAATTCAGTATTGATTTTAAGGTTTGGCCCATCCATTGGTTGCAAGAAGCGATTGCGATAATCCATCTTCTCAAAACGTGCCAATAACTTCTCTAAGGAGTCTTGTCCTTCTTGAGGTATTACCAACTTGAGCTCATTTGCCTGGAGAACAATTAAATCAGAGCCTGCTTTAGGGCTGACACAAACCCAATCAACGTCTTTGGGAACTTTGATGGTGCCATTTGTTTCAATCGCAACTTCGAAACCTTTTTGATGCAGCTTTTCAATAAGCTGTTCATCTAGCTGTAATAGTGGCTCGCCGCCCGTAAAAACTACATAGCGCTGTTGTGGTCCAGCAGAAGTACTTCTCCATGAAGACTCAATAGCATTTGCTAAATCTTGAGCGGTTTCAAACTTGCCACCACCATCGCCATCGCTGCCAACAAAATCGGTATCGCAAAATTTACAAACAGCAGTTGCTCGATCTTCCTCGCGACCACTCCATAAATTACAGCCGGCAAAACGACAAAAGACTGCGGCTCGTCCAGTATGGGCGCCTTCACCTTGCAGCGTAGGAAAGAGTTCTTTAACGGTATACATAAGAGTGCGCCTATTTTAAGCGCTTTGATTACTTCCAGGAGATAAGCTCCCACTCAAGATAGTCTTCCCAGTAAGCATTGATCCAAAATACTCCAGGGGTGATATAGCGTCCAAATCCTCTGCGTATAACCCACCGCCCGACTTCTGGTGCCAGCCATACATCCTCCTGACGATAATTCATCACCCTAAAGTAGTCATTACTCTCAAAATAAGGAGCGACATTTTGATATTTAAGCGTCAAAAATTGGCCCGCAGGGACCGACAAACGCTCCCACTGCACTGCAGTGACATCTAGCCCCCAGTAGTAAGTAGAGTTAGGGTAGCCAGGAACTTGATATCGGGTTCGATAAAAGCCTGTCCATTTAGGAGTGAATTGTTCAGGCCATGAAGGTAGTGCCTGTTGAAATAACTGCGGAGGACTCCAGTGGGGATCTTGCAAAATAAAGCCCCAAGGAGATTGAATCTCATCTGGTAGTCGACCGACTTTTGCACTAGTTCGCTCTATGCGTACCTCTTTATCAACTGCCACAACTCTTTCGGTGACCGTATCGACTACGGCCTGATTAAAAACATTCCGAACTGTATATACCCACTCCTGCCCTACTTTTGGCGCCCTGATCTTAGGAGCGACTTCCGGTGGAGGTAAAACTACTCCGATAGGATAAGGCTGAGAAGCAATACACCCAAGCAGAGTAAATACGAACAATGCTAGCGGTAGCCATAAAAATAATCTACGCATAAGAATTACTTATAAGAGGTGAGCTGCCATTGGTAACTTCCCTCTAAGATGACTGCACCAATCTGACCTTGAATTTGATATGAGCCAGACGCTTCTCGAGCTACCCACCGACCAATTTGTGGAGCAAACCAAACTGTTTCTTTGCGGATGCAATCCACTATATTGGAATCTGAATTCTCATAATTGATGAGATTCTGAAAGCGTAGCGAAACAAACTCTCCTGCGGGGACAGTAATTTTTTCCCAGCCCTGCACACTCATATATTCCTGCCAATTTAAACGGGAGTCAGAGTAACCGGCAACACTGTACTTAGTGTTAAATTGCTTGCTCCAGCTAGTAGAGAGCTCGAGTGGCCATAAGGGTAGCGAAGGGCTGAAGTTCAGCAAACGAGGCCATTGGGTATCAGTCGCGACCATACCCCAAGAAGTTTGAATCTCACTAGGCAGTATTCCACCATCTTCAGAGCTACGATCAATCACAATGCTCGATCCTATCTTAGAAATACGCTCAGTGATTAAGCCAAGCGTTTTGCCATTGAAGACATCTTTTTTGATATACGACCACTCTTGGCCAATCTGAGGTGGTCGAATCGAAGGCGTTGGCTTGGGGGCTGCAACTGGAATTCCACGCTCATAAGAGAGTGGTATGCCGCAAGCGACAGGAGCAAGGGCGGCAGATGTAATAAATGTTCGACGAGATAGATTCATATATTCCCCAGATATTTAATAATTATGCTCCAAGCAGACTTAACTCCTCAGCAGTAAATCCTGCTTGTTTACGAGCCTCTAAATTGAATGGGCCTCTTAATGTCGGAGCGCAATATGCTCTAGCTAATTCTTTATAAGTCTTAATGGGAGACAAGTTCTCTTTGGCGCATAAAAAATTGAACCATTGATTGCCAATCAGCACATGCCCCACTTCATCCCTCAGAATGATTTCTAGTATCTCGACCACTTGGTCATCTTTGATTTGCTTAAACCGATCCCGAATTGCAGGAACGGCGTCCAAACCTCTAGCCTCCATAGTGCGAGGCACCAGGGCCATTCTGGCAATGACTGCATCCGAGGTTCTCTCAACCATCTCCCACAAGCTATTGTGAGCCGGATAATCGCCATAAGCAATACCAGCAGATTGAAGATGGGCCTCAATCAAACTGAAATGGTAAGCCTCTTCTTTAGCAACCTTTAGCCAATCCACATAATATTGCACAGGCATATCAGCAAATCGCCAGATTGCATCCAGCGCAAGATTCATAGCATTAAATTCAATATGGACAAGAGAGTGCAGCAAAGAGAGTCTACCCTCAAGGGTATCCATTTTTCTTTTGGGAACAGTTAATGGTAGAACCAACTCAGGCTTTGGTGGACGTCCAGGAAGCGTAAGCCCCTCTGAATTCAAAACACTTGATATATCTAGATCGATATGTTGCTGTTGATACTCATCAAATAATTGCTTTACCCGATCTACCTTAGTTTTTGGATCGGTAATTGCTAATAATTCAAGGGCGGTTTGACGTAACTCTGGCATCTAGTATGCAAACTAAAGTGCTATTCCCACTAAATGGTGGTGGGTTGACACTGAGCCATTAGTCCAAGTAGTAAAGTATGGCTGGAT
>CAMBBT010000102.1 GCA_945864455.1 Polynucleobacter meluiroseus
TTTTTATATACCAATTGCAGGAAAACCTCGACAGAGACCCCCAAAAAATGGTAGAATTTCAGCTTCAGACGCGGGGTGGAGCAGTCTGGCAGCTCGTCGGGCTCATAACCCGAAGGTCGTAGGTTCAAATCCTGCCCCCGCAACCAGTAATTCAGTACTAAGCCCTTATTTAATAAGGGCTTTTTGCTTTTTAGCGATAACTAAAACATGAGAAGCTGTTTAATAAACTAGTTCTTTGGCCCGTCAACTGCCTGCAAGTAGCCCTTAAGGTATTGAGCCGGCACAAATAGGTTACTACTTACCCCAGTTTTTGAGGAAATCGTCACCTGAAATCCTTTATTCATTTGCTCCCGTAAAAAAGCATCTGTCATTTGAATGGACATCAACTCTTTAAATACGCAACCTTGCGCCTCACACACACCAGCTTCTCTGGACACAACCTTGAAAGTACTCGCGGGCTTATTCAGTAAGTTTGCTGATTCGTAATAACGCCAAGGAGCGAAGTAAGTCAGATGAACAAGGAGTTCGTATGTTTTAGAGCCCTGAGTGCTTTTCTCTCCTCTGAGACTAAACATCTCAAAAGTATTGGCATCATCCATCGTATTGATCGGAGGGCCTTGGTAAATTTTTGCGCCAGTAGTGGCGTTGGCGCTAATAATGGTGGAACGAGAAACATCGTTAATTTCCCAAGCACTAACGACTCTATCGTTACTTCTACAGGCCATTAAACCAAGACTAACAATGAGTAAAACAATTATTCTGTACATATCTAAATCCCCTTAAGTCTGGAAATCATACTATCGACCAACTAAAGAGGGCCTATTACCACCGGATGCACTAGCGGTAAGCATTTCCATATTTAGCTCTACTCTATATTAAAAGCTTAATTCAAAACCTTATAACCCCTACCACCCAAACACCGCTTAACAACAGCCTCTTGAGCTTGGTTGCCGCTAAATGCACCACCAGCACCACCAATTACTGCACCAGCACCAGCAGCTTGAACGATACCAGTCGTATTGCCACCTATAACAAGCCCTAGTAAGCCACCAACCACAGCGCCTGCACCAGCAGTTTTTGCGGCAGTCCCACCCATACCGGACTGCTCTTTAGCGTATGCCTGACATTCTTGCAAATCCTTCTCATAGGCGGCTTCATTAACACCCTTCATATCCACAATTGGGCGAACATCGGCACCAGCACAGCCGACCGCTGTAATGACCACTAAAGAACATAATGTAAGTAGCTTATTCATATTCAGTACCTTTTTGCTAAATGAACCTAGGGTTTGAGGATTATTCCTGAACACTCCGATGCCATAGACGATTTATATCACGTCGCCAAAATTGTGTCGAAGCCTTAGTATGGTCTTTAAAAGTCCAGATTTGGGCGCCCGTTATGGGCGTTTGGTAAAACGGAATGTTTAAATCTCGGTAACGTGCACTCACAGTAGGGTGTGGATGGCCATAGCGATTACGATAGCCATTTTGCGCAAAAGCCTGATCAGGATTCAAACTCTGAAGTAAGTCGAGGGATGAAGAGGTTTTGCTACCATGGTGTGGTGCCATGAAAATAAGTTGTCTATCACCTATCTCTGCAAGTCTTGATTGATTAAGCCGCTCCACCATCTCAGCCTCCCCCTGCTTTTCTACATCACCAGTTAACCAAAATGAAGCTTGTTTGTTGCGAACTTCAAGCACGCAACTCATTTCATTTGGCTTCCTAGAATATTGGTCCTCAAAAAGTGTATCTTCGTTTGGGTGCCACACTAAGAATTCAACACCATCCCAAATCCAACGTTGTCCAAACCGACAAGGGATGCTTTGAACTTTTCTAGCCTGAAGATTTTGGAGTAAAGGATTACTACTGGGTAATGAACCCATCATGGAATCAAACTGAATCTGCTTTAGCAGCGTAGCAGCACCACCTACATGATCGCTATCACTATGACTAATCACCATGCGATCTATTTGATCAATACCTCTCCCGCGCAAATACGGCAGAATCACGCGCTGCCCCGCGTCATCCTTTTTACCTTGAATGGGTCCAGTGTCATAAAGCAGTCTCTTATTTGCTGTCTCAAGTAAGACTGCCGTACCTTGGCCAATATCCAAAACGGTTGCCCTGAATTCCCCGACAGCTAAAGTAGTGGGACTCGAAAAGCTGAGGACTGGAATGAATAAAGGGATGGATAGAGATAGCGCTAAAGTACGCATTCTCCAGTTATCGACCAAACTTCCTGGGCGAATGGCATAGATAATTCCAATGCTAGATAAACATAAAATCCACCACTCTGGCTGAGGCGCCCATACTACCGACCAATTCCAGCTAGCCATCCAATCTAATGCGATTGCGAGATATTCCATTGCCATATGGGCTAGTAATACAAGCCACTTCCCAATAAATTCCGGTAACAATGCTCCAGCTATGGCTAGGGGTGTCACAACATAACTCACTAAGGGAATTGCAAAGGCATTGGCTAATGGTGAGACTACCGATACTTGATAGAACCAATATAAGGTCAATGGGAGTAATGCAATGGTCACAACCGCTTGTACTCGACAGGCTTCCCGTAAGGCTTGAGTAATACGATAAATCCAATGGACTTCTAATTCCTTACCGGTGGGTATACCGAGTAAGCCAGATGAATTCCCCATCGCAAATAGGATGGCAGCAACCGCGCCAAACGATAACCAAAATCCCGGGGTATACGGCGCCATTGGATCTATCAATAAAACAAATGCTAATGCCCACCACCAAATATCAAAGGATCTCGGGTTTCTGCCAGACCATAGCGCATATGCCACTACACCAACCATATACATTGTTCTTTGCGCAGGTATCTGAAAGCCTGCCAACCATGCGTAAATAAATGCCGTCAGAAATCCAACGATTGCAGCCACCTTGCCAACAGGGATGAGCAGTGGCCAAGACCGGCGTCGCCAAATAAACGCCGCTATAGATGCCCCAACGCCAGCCAACATCGTCACATGTAGCCCTGATATAGAAATCAAATGACCAATACCAGTGGCATTAAATACCCGCCAGTCATCTTGTTCAATCGCATTTTGATCGCCCATTACCAGGGCAATCATCACGCCTGCATAGCGAGCATCTGCTGGCAACATAGATTGAATCTTTTTACGTAACCCCCAACGCGCTAATTCCATGCGCAGCTCAAAGTCTGTGAACCTAATATCTCTAGCTGATATCAATTCTCCTGATCGTACTGAGCCACTTGCCCCAAAGTCCTGATGAAAGGACCACCGCTCAAAATCAAAGGTGTAGGGATTAAGAGATCCGTAAGGACGCTTGAGTTTTACTTTGAACTCCCAGCGTTGACCTGGAACAATCTCAGGAATTGCCTGCGGATTTCTCCAAGCAGGCTGCCAATTTAAATAGATACGTGGAGGAAGCGCCCCTGTGGCGTCATCTACCTCAAATGCAAACTTAGCACCCTCTGAATTCCCTTGAGGCAATGCAGCTACGCGCCCTTCTATTGTTAATTCCTTGCCTTCCATTTCTAGAGAAAGGATATTGTGTAATCGATTCTCAGCATAGCGTGCATTCCAAGCAAAGCCCAGCACGAATATGAAAGCAACAATGGCTAATTTACGAACCTGACTGAGTGGTTTACCAATACAAGCCAAAGATAAAAAAATCATGCCAAGCAGAAAACATCCTGACATCCAATAAAGCGGAACTGTTGGCAAAAAGAAAAGAAATGATCCCCCGGCGATAAACGCCGTAATCGCAAAGCGCAAGAGCTTAAGAAGCTAGCTTGGGGTTTGAGAGATCAGCGCAGAGCGCTGACCAACGGGGCAATACCTGCATGGCATTGCGCCATACTGCTAAGGCAAAGTCAGTCTCATTCACACCACGAATAGATGCCAAAGTCCTAGCAACCCGAGGCAAGAAGGCTGGTTCATTAAATGCAAGTCCTTCTTCCCTCAACCATGCCGGTGGAATATCAGGTGCATCCGTTTCTGTGACGATGCTATCGATCGGGAGCTCCGTTAAGAGCCGCCGTATTTGAAGGGCACGCTCATAAGTAGCGGCGCCACCAAATCCTAACTTAAAGCCCAACTCAATAAATTGTTCGGCCTGTTGAAAGCTACCATTAAAAGCATGTGCAATGCCACCAGGAATGTTGTGACGGCGTAAGGCTTTCAAAATAGCATCTTGAGAGCGGCGCACATGCAAAATGACTGGCAGCTGAAACTTTTGCGCTAAATCCAACTGCGCATTAAAAAAATACTCTTGCTGATGTGGATCTAAGCCTTCCACAAAATAATCCAGGCCAATCTCACCGATACCAACAAAGCGTGGATCAGAAAGCGATTGAGAAATCTCTTTTTCAAGAATAGTAAGATCAATCTCTTGCGCTTGATTGGTATACAGAGGATGAATCCCCAGCGTATACACCAAACCGGGCATCAATTGACTATATTGCTTGGCAAGTTCACGAACATGCTGGCAATCACCTGCTTTTACTGCAGGCAACAAAATGGCTTGTACATTTTTGTCGACCGCAGTCTGAATGACTTCGGGCAAGGTACGTTCAAACTCAGGGGCATCTAGATGGCAATGGGTATCGATCCACATGGGATGGGATGCTGCCATGATCATTGCGAGAAAGTCTTTAATACTCCGCGCTCTAAATGCAAAATGCGATCACAACGTTTGGCACGAATTGGATCATGCGTCACAATCACAAAGGCAGTACCCTGATCGCGAGCAATATCTAACATTAAATCAAATACACCATCAGCTGTTTCGGTATCTAGGTTACCGGTGGGCTCATCTGCCAATACACAGGCAGGATTACCTACTAGAGCCCTTGCAACCGCTACACGTTGGCGTTCTCCACCAGA
>CAMBBT010000103.1 GCA_945864455.1 Polynucleobacter meluiroseus
CCCAGCACGATTCGAACGTGCGACCTACGCCTTAGAAGGGCGTTGCTCTATCCAGCTGAGCTATGGGCAGTTATATGCTGGGTGTAACTAGAACAATCAGGGAAAGTGGTCGGAGTACAAGGATTCGAACCTTGGACCCCCTGCTCCCAACGCAGGTGCGCTACCAGGCTGCGCTACACTCCGACGGAATCGATATTCTACACTGACAGGGCCATTAGGGGCAAATCCTGTAAGATTTGGGGCATGAGCGCCCTATTTTTAAGCAAATTAAATAAGCAAATCCGGGACTGGATCGCCCTGAGTTTTCTGCTTATCAGCTTATTGGGAACCCACTGGGTTGGCTTTGCCCATGGCATTTCGCATTCTGGTTTGCATAGTCAGAATATTGAACAATGCTCCGCTACTGATGCCGATTCCGCTACTGGCGTTACTCATGGCTCAGATGCCTGCCATTTATATGATGCGCTGACACTTGCGGGTTTTATTGCATCCGATACCGCTACTCAATCAAATATTGCTTCATCTATTGCAGTATTCAAAGCATCAAGCAATTCTCCTGTGGCCCAGATTCATATTGGGCTATATCAATCTAGAGCTCCGCCTACTTTCATTCTGTAAATCATTGAGCTAGCCAAACACTTTGTTTGGATGTTTGATTTATTGCGTCTACCTCTTTGGGTTGGCGCTATTGGAATGAAGGAAATATCATGTATCAAAGTAATCAGCCCTTGGCTGAGAAAAAGCTAATCTATGTTCTGGTTTCAGGACTCATTGGCACTACCGCCTTCGCGCAATCTCAGCCCTCACTAGAAATTACTGCCACTGGCTCACAAGAGGCTACCCAAAGTATCTTGACACCGACCAAGGTGTTACAAGGCGATGAATTATTAAATAAGCTCGGCTCAACACTTGGTGCAACCCTTGCCAATGAATTAGGTGTTTCTGCTACAGGTTATGGGGCTGGCTCTTCTCGTCCAGTAATACGTGGACTTGAAGGTTCACGGGTACAAATTTTGCAAAATGGTTTATCTGTTGGCGATGTTTCTAACATCTCGCAAGACCATGCTGTTGGTAACAATATGCAAAATGCACATCAAGTAGAAATACTTCGTGGTGCAGCTGCCCTACTTTATGGTTCAGGCTCTAGTGGTGGCCTAGTCAATGTGGTGAATGATCGTATTTTGACCAATCTTCCCGATAGACCGACAGGCGCAATCAATACCAGTTATGAAACTGTGAATAATGGCCGCGCTGGATCACTTGAAGTAGATGGAGGCTTTGGCTCACTAGCAGTGCATATCGATACTGCAATCAACAATGCCAATAACTACCGCATCCCTGGCAGCGCTACACAGTCACAAGGTGAACCCATTGGTGGCTGGACGGTACCTCCGGGTGGAAATGGCGGCAATAACTACACCGGAAAGCTGCCTAATACCTTTAGTAATCAAAACAATTTAGGTGTCGGAGTGTCTTATATCGGTCAATCTGGATATACCGGTATTTCGGTTGAGCGCTTAAATAACAACTATGGCATTCCGACACCAGAAGGTGGCTCAATTAATCAGTCACAGAATCGTTATGACTTACAACATCAAACTCGAGATCCTTTTGCTGGCTTCTCATCCTTCAAGTTTAGTGCAGCTAACTCGAATTACAACCATACTGAATTTAATAATGTGGGTGAAGCGGCATCTCTGTGGAAGAACATTGCCAATGAGGCCCGTTTTGAATTAGCCCACAATCCTATTGCTGGCTGGAAAGGCATCTTTGGGGCTCAAGTATCCACAGCCTCCCTTAATGCAACAGAGGTAGGCACAGGAAGCTATGCCATCGTTCCACCAACCAAGACTAATTCCAATGCCTTATTTTGGATTGAGGAAGGTCAATGGAATTCACTTCAAGGGAATTTAGGGTTACGTTACAACAATGTCGCCCAAAAGCCTAACTTAGGTACTGAGCTAGAGGTACAAGCGATGAATGTAGGTGGTAATACCCCAAGTATTAACTTACAGAACCGCACTTTTAATCTGATGTCCTACTCTGCAGGAGGTCTATGGAACTTTATGCAAGGTCATGGCGCCGGAATTGCATATACAGTTTCACAACGCGCGCCTAGTGCGCAAGAGCTCTACTCCTATGGCGCTCATGAGTCTACTGCTACCTTTGATATTGGCAATCCCAATCTCAATAAGGAAACATCACACAATCTAGAGTTCAATATCCAAAGGACAATTGGCTTATTGCGTGGTAAGGCTAGCGTCTATGCCAATCGCTTTAATAATTACATCTATGGTTATTACACTGGTCAATCTGTTCCGGATGCTGACGATTTTTCTGTAGTAGTTGCTCAACAAGCAGCAGCAACCATTAAGGGTGTTGAAGGTGAATTAACTTATAACTGGCGACAGCATGGTGTTGGTGGTCGCATATTTGGTGATGCCTCGCAAGGCAGCTTTGATGCGGGTGGTAATTTGCCCTTACAACCAGCACCCAGACTTGGCGCTGAGCTAGCTCATCAACGCAATGGCTGGTTAACGAATGCCACTTATATCTACAGCTATCAACAAAATCGCTTGGCTAGCTGGGAACAAGGTCCAGCCCCAAGCTACAACTTACTCAATGCTGGAATCTCCTATACAGAGCGAGTACGGGATGTGAATTGGACGGTGTATTTGAATCTGAAGAATTTACTCAATGAGCAGATTCGTTATGCCACTACTCCAATGGCAGTCAGACTGTATGCGCCACAGCCTGGAAGAAGTTTGATGCTGGGACTGCGGGGAACGTTTTAATACAGATCTGGGACGTACATCTCTGGAGGCACGGGGCCACGCAAGTAATCTGGGTTATGCACTCGGGCAGGCAGTTTTATGACCGGGTGCCCTATTTCTTTATAGGGAATTTGTGTCAACAAGTGGCTAATACAGTTCAGGCGCGCTTTTTTCTTATCGTTTGCCGCTACAACCCACCAAGGCGCTTCTGGAATGGAGGTACGCTCAAGCATAGTCTCTTTAGCCTTGGTATAGGACTCCCACAAACGTCGAGCCTCTAGGTCCATGGGGCTAAGCTTCCACTGCTTTAATGGATCATGAATACGCATCATGAAGCGGTTGTACTGCTCATCATCTGAAATCGAGAACCAATACTTAATCAGGATGACTCCGGAGTTGATCATCATCCGCTCTAAATCTGGAACGGTTCTCAGAAACTCTTCATATTCTTTCTTGGTACAAAATCCCATCACCTTTTCAACGCCGGCACGGTTATACCAACTGCGATCAAATAAGGCGATCTCACCACCTGCGGGTAGCTGTGAAATATAGCGCTGAAAATACCACTGCGTTCTTTCGCGCTCATTAGGCGCTGGCAATGCAACTACTTTACAGACTCGTGGATTTAAACGTTGGGAAATGCGCTTAATGGCGCCGCCCTTACCAGCTGAATCTCGGCCTTCAAACAGAACAGCGACTTTAACCTTGTTAGCAACAACCCAATCTTGCAGCTTTACAAGCTCTGCCTGTAGTCGGAACAATTCTTTAAAGTAGACATTGCGGGGTATGGAAGACCCCACTTCGCCATCTTGAGCAAGGCGGCCATCATCGAGCTCCATCTCAAGCTCTTCATCCATGCTATCCAGAATTTCTTCCCGGGCACGCCTGTACCACTCGTTCATCTCTTGATGCTTTGATGTCATTTGTTTTATGCTATTTTTAGATATACAGTTTTAGATTATATATATGACATATTTATTACAACTGTCCTAATTACAATGTTTTGCAAGGTATTGGGCGATTTGCTCCTGGCTTTGCGAAGCAAGCGCTTTCCGGTCAATGGGTAAGCCAGGGGTGGCTTTAGCAGCTGCAAAAACAGTTAACTCCACTCTCAGCCTACGGTTTTTTAGTATGCCGGCCATGGAGCCAATTAAGCCCATATCCCCGATAAACGCGGGAACCTCAGAATGTTTGCCTGTAGATCGATCAAAATAAGCGAGGGCCAGAGCACATACTGGGACTTCTGAGATTGCTGCGGCCTCAAATAAATTGGGCTTAAAAGTCTGAACGCTTTTACCAATGGTTGAGGTGCCTTCAGGAAAAATACAAATCGATTGTGTTTTTAATATTGCTGCCATGTGATCAACTACCTGCCGAGCATTCCTTGAGCTATCTCTTCTAATAAATACAGTGCCTAATTGCTTTGCCATCCAACCAAAGATTGGCCAGCTGGCTACTTCAGACTTTGCTACGAACCGAACTGGCTTAAATGCGTTGATAGCATGAATATCCAACCAGGACACATGATTTGAGGCCAGTAAATAGGATGATTGTGGGAGTGAGTTGGCATGGTTAACATTTAACTCAATTCCAAAAATCTCTAGCAGTCGCTTTGACCAACTCTGAATATGATGATTTTTTGAGTTTGTACTCAGAAAAGGAAATAAGATAAGCAGTGTGATGACACCTCTGCTGACATGTAGCCAGACTAAAAACCAAAGTGCTATGTAAAGAGAAGTTGGGGTATTGATATGTGAGGATTGTTTTTGGCTAGTCATAAATGGTATTTTTATGGGATATGCTAAATCATAAAGGCATAGTCATAAAAGTGTCTTAAAAATGTCATGAAGCTTACATAGTGTATTGGCTTAATGCTGATTCATGATGCATTACAGAGCCATCTGGATTTCAGACGTACACCTAGGAACATCAGGGTGTCAGGCAAACTACCTCTTAGATTTCTTAAAGCACAATGAAGCCGACAAGATTTATTTAGTGGGTGACATTATTGATGGCTGGAGATTGAAAAAA
>CAMBBT010000104.1 GCA_945864455.1 Polynucleobacter meluiroseus
GTGCAAATTGGCTCTGAATTACCTGATTTCGCCAGAAATGCCCATGGCAATATTGCGGAGCAAAATCGTCTCTATGGGCCATATCGTGGTTCAGATTCGACAAAGCCACCCATTGCCAAGTTACCAGGCGCAACTGGTGAGGGTTTAGCGCGTGCTTCAGAGACCCATGCTGCTATTACAAAAGGACCCGCAGTATTATTTAAGAGCGAGAACTGCTCTGCTTGTCATGCACCGAATGCCAAGCTTTTAGGCCCATCGATAGCCGATGTTGCTAAAAAGTATGAGGGGCAAAGTACCGCCTTTGACAAACTCATGCTCAAGGTAAAAGTGGGCGGTGCGGGTGTCTGGGGAGCGATTCCGATGCCGGCGCAGGCTCAGCTTTCTGATGAAGATCGCAAGACTTTGGTGGTTTGGATGCTATCAGGCGGTAAATAAAGGATGAATTAGTAATAAATTAACGGTTTTAATGCAAAATAGCTAATAAGTTAATAAAAGCATAGATTAAATTAAGTTAATAAAAGCATAGATTAATAAAGGAGTTTTTATGAATGATCAACGTCGTAGTCTATTGAAGTACTCAGCAGTATTTGGTCTGATGGCCTCAACTGGACTTATTAGCCTAGCGCAGGCGCAAGAGTGGAATAAGGCGGCATTCGAAGGCAAGAGCCTTGATGACGTATTCAAAATCTTGGGTGCAGGTACCCCAGACAAATCAGGCGCCATCACTTTAAACGCTCCCGATATTGCAGAAAATGGTGCAGTAGTTCCCGTTGGAATTACGACCACTCTGAAGGCAGAGCAGATGGCCATCTTGGTTGAGAAAAATCCAAGCGCCTTAGCTGCACAATTTTTTATTCCTGCCGGCACGGAACCATTTGTTACTTCTCGTATCAAGATGGGTCAAACCTCTAACGTCTATGGCTTAGTAAAAGCTGACGGTAAGTGGAGCATGGCAGTGAAGGAAGTAAAAGTGACTTTGGGCGGTTGTGGCGGTTAATGACCCCAGGCCCAAGCAAATACCATTAATTAATTACTAGATTACAAGAGGAAAACATGGCTGATCCAATGCGCGTTAGAGCTGCTGAGAACGGTGGAGTTGTGGATGTAAAAATTTTGATGAAGCACGATATGGAATCTGGCCAGCGTAAAGATGCTGCTGGCAAAACTATTCCTCAGTGGTTCATCAGCATCATTAATGTCACAGCTAACGGAAAAAAAGTATTTACTGGCGAATTTGGCCCTGCAGTTTCTAAGGATCCTTTTTTGAACTTTAAGTACAAAGGTGCTAAGGGCGACAAAATTGCTGTGACTTGGAATGATAATAAGGGCGACAAACGTACTGATGAAGCAACTGCTTCTTGATTGTTTTTTAAATTTATCTTCACCGCCTTCGTATCCTTGAAAGGGTAGAAAATGCAGCGTAAATTGACTCTAGGGCTGGCTACAACTTTAGCAGCAGCTTTATTAACAATCACATCTTCGGTATTCGCGCAAAAAAGTGCTACGGACGATATTGCTAAATATCGCGAGATGATTGCAGATGGTAACCCCGCTGAGCTCTACGAAGCGGCTGGTGAAGAATTATGGAAAAAACCTGCTGGACCTAAAAACGCCACTTTAGAGCAATGTAACTTAGGGCTAGGGCCTGGTGTTGTCAAAGGAGCCGCAGCGCAGTTGCCTCGCTACTTTAAAGATACCAACAGGGTACAAGATCTGGAATCACGCTTGATGACCTGTATGCAAGTACTGCAAGGTCGTGATCCGCAAGAGATGATTGATTCTCCGTTTCAGAAGGGTCCTAAAAAGGATATGGAGGCGATCGTAGCCTATGTGGTTACTTTATCTAAGGGTGACAAAATTAAAGTCAGCACAGCGCATCCAAAAGAAAAAGAAATGTTTGACCTAGGAAAGCGCGCTTTCTTTGCTCAAGGCGGACCAATGGACTTTTCCTGCGCATCTTGCCATGCTGAAAATGGCAAACGTATTCGCCTGCAGGATTTACCCAATATTACTGAGCAAAAAGGTGCAGCTATGGGTTGGGGTTATTGGCCAGCCTATCGCGTATCTAGTGGACAGTTCTGGACGATGCAGCAGCGCTTAAATGACTGCTATCGTCAACAACGTCTCGCCTTTCCAATTTACGGGTCAGATGTCACCATTGCCTTGTCCATGTATATGGCTATGACTGGTAACGGCGGCACCGTAGAGACTCCTGGACTAAAGCGTTAAGAGATAAGAGATAGAGAACATGAAAATTACCCACATCAAAAAACTCTTAACAGTTTCTGGATTCATTCTAGCGACATGCCTGATGCAGAACACAGCAATGGCGCAGCAAAAGAATGACCCAAAATATAACAAGATGATGCAGGACAGCTTTAGAGCTGAAGGTATAGCTGGTCTTGATCGCGTAGAACAGGATGCGACACAAAAATTTTGCTCAGATATTGCATTTTCTGAAAGCAAAAAAGGTGAGGCTATGCGTGACAAGATTCAGAAAATCAATATGGCCGGTATTTTGCAGCCAGCTGATGGTAAATATATTGGTGACTGGAAGAGTGGTGAAAGAATTGCACAGAGTGGCCGTGGTGCGACCTGGTCTGATAAGGCAGATGCCCAAGTCGGGGGCGGTTGTTACAACTGCCATCAGATTGATCCAAAAGAGATTTCTCATGGAAATATTGGCCCATCTCTGACGGGCTATGGCAAGTTACGCGGTTATTCTCCTGAGGTGATTACCTATACCTGGAACCGGATTAATAACTCAAAGGCATACAACGCTTGTAGCAACATGCCCCGTTTTGCCCACTTCAAACTGTTAAATGAAAAACAAATTCAGGATGTGATGGCTTTATTGCTTGATCCTGAATCACCAGTCAATAAATAACAGATCTAAACAGGCCGACAGGCCTGTTTTCTTAAGGGAATCACTATGTCTTTAAATCGTCGCGAGTTTTTGCAGGCTTTAGCTATCGCTTCGGCTGGCGGAATGAGTTTGCAATCCAACTTTGCTAATGCGCAAAGTACAGCACAAAAGTTTTATGACTTACCGAAGTTCGGTAATGTACATTTCTTACATTACACAGACTGTCATGCCCAGTTATTACCAATTTACTTTCGCGAACCGAATGTAAACCTCGGTATTGGCGCGCAAGAGGGTAAGACTCCACACTTGGTGGGCGAATATTTCCTAAAAGCCAATGGTATTGCTGCAGGCTCTCGCGATGCGCATGCATTTACCTACTTAGACTATGTGGCAGCGGCTCAGAACTACGGCAAGATGGGTGGCTTTGCGCATATGGCTACGCTGATTAAACAAATGAAAGCCAATCGTCCAGGCGCGCTTTTACTTGATGGTGGTGATACTTGGCAAGGCTCTGGCACGGCCTTATGGACCAATGGTCAAGATATGGTTGATGCCGCTCTTGCTTTAGGCGTTGATGTGATGACCGCTCATTGGGAGATGACTCTGGGCGAGAAGCGCGTGATGGAAATTGTGAACAAGGATTTCAAGGACAAGATCTCCTTCATTGCACAAAACATTAAGACAGCAGACTTCGGTGACATGGTATTTAACCCTTATGTCATGAAAGTGCAGAATGGCATTCAAGTGGCCATCATTGGCCAAGCCTTCCCCTATACGCCGATTGCAAACCCCCGTTACTTCACGCCTGATTGGACCTTTGGTATTCAAGAAGAGAATATGCAAAAGACCATTGATGAGGTGAGAGCAAAAGGAGCAAAGGTAGTTGTGCTGCTGTCTCACAATGGCATGGATGTCGACTTGAAGATGGCATCACGTGTTAGAGGTTTAGATGCAATCTTGGGTGGACATACTCACGATGGCGTGCCTATTCCGGTGAAGGTGAAGAATGCCGGTGGCATAACACTGGTTACGAATGCTGGATCTAATAGTAAGTTCTTAGGTGTATTGGATTTTGATGTGAAGGGTGGTAAGCCAGTAGATTTCCGCTACAAGCTTTTCCCAATCTTCTCAAGCATGATTCCTGCTGATCCAACCATGAGTAAGTTAATTACGAAGATGAGATCTCCTTATGAGGCAAAGCTCAATGAGAAGCTAGCAACTACCGAAGGTCTTTTGTACCGTCGCGGTAACTTCAATGGTAGCTTTGATCAACTCATTCTTGATGGTTTGATGGCGCAGAAGAATGCCGAAATCGCCTTCTCTCCAGGCTTCCGCTGGGGCACCAGTCTTTTACCAGGACAAGCGATCACTCGAGAGAACCTCTTGGACCAAACAGCAATTACTTATCCATACACTTCGGTCACGAACATGACTGGCGAGACAATTAAAACCATTCTGGAAGATGTCGCGGATAATTTGTTTAATCCTGACCCTTACTACCAGCAAGGTGGCGATATGGTTCGTGTCGGCGGTATGCAATACACCATTGATCCAGTGCAAACTGCCGGTAAGCGTATTACTGACATGCGCTTAAATGGCAAAGCAATTGAAGCAAGCAAAACTTACAAGGTGGCAGGATGGGCGCCAGTGAGTGAAGAGGCTAAGAATGCTGGTGGCGAAGCTATTTGGGATCTGATGGAGAGGCATTTAAGAGATGTTAAGGTTGTCAAGGCCGTCAAACTCAATGAACCAATCATCAAGGGCGTTAGCAAGAATCCGGGCATGGCCCCAATCTAAATTACTTCATGAAAGT
>CAMBBT010000105.1 GCA_945864455.1 Polynucleobacter meluiroseus
GTTTTAAAGAATCGTGAGACCTATGAAATCATGCGCGCAGAAGATGTGGGCTGGTCTACTAATAAGATTGTTTTAGGTAAGTTATCAGGCCGCAATGCTTTTAAGCAACGCTTACAAGAATTGGGCATCACAGTTGAAGCTGAAAAGGATCTCAATGAAGCATTCGCACGTTTCAAAGCCTTAGCTGATCAAAAGTCAGAGATCTTTGATGAAGACATCATTGCCATCATGTCTGATTCTGCAGCTGCAGAAGCGGGCGAGCATTACCACTTTATCTCTTTGAGTCAGCATTCTGAAACAGGTGAGCGTCCTAAATCACGCGTTACCTTCCGCATGGGGGATAAAGAGGTGAGCTCGGAGGCTGAGGGTAATGGCCCAGTGGATGCCAGCTTAAATGCCATCGAAGGAATCGCAAAGAGTGGGGCAGAACAGTTACTCTATTCAGTCAATGCCATTACTTCCGGTACGCAATCCCAGGGTGAGGTCACAGTTCGCTTGGCTAAAGGCGGTCGGATTGTGAATGGCGTTGGTACAGATCCTGACATCATTGCAGCCTCTGCAAAGGCCTATTTATCAGCCTTGAATAAATTGCACGATCCTAGTCAGGCCAAATTAAACGCTCAAATGACCCCATAAATCGATACAAGTCATTGATTTGTACTGATAATTATCCAAAAGCAGGTCATAAAGGGGCTTTTGACCATCCAATGCCTAGGTGCCTGGATCTGCTACAATTCGAGTGCTTTGATTTATAAAGCTTTTTTGTTTTATTTGTTAATAACGCACGACACAAACTGGGTGAAAGCTCAAGTGTTCGCAAGTAAGGAGTATGAAAATGGCAGTTGCTGATATTAAAACGGCGGAAATCGTCAAAGAGAACGCGCGTAGCGCAAACGATACGGGTAGCCCTGAAGTTCAAGTTTCATTGCTAACAGCCCGCATCAATGAATTAACCCCCCATTTCAAGGCTAACGCTAAAGATCATCACAGCCGTCGTGGCTTGTTGAAGATGGTTTCACGTCGCCGTCGCCTCTTGGATTACCTCAAGGGCAAAGATTTGGATCGCTATCGCTCGCTAATCGACAAATTAGGTCTCCGTAAGTAATTTTTATCGGTATGCAATGCCATCTTTCTTAGGGTTGTTTCTTTGCAGAACCAGTCTTGAGCAGATGGCATGTTTTTTGGGCGCTTTTCGATCATTTGTGTAGGGGATCGTGTCATTCCAATGAGTTTCTGAATGCCCCGCAGAGTCTCATTGGAATGGCATCCCTTTTGATCATCAATCGCTCCAGTGTTGTCGTGACACTGCTTTATCCCACGACAAGCGCAATACTCATGTGAGTTTTGTGTGAACAATTTGGAGAAGATCAGAATGACAATGTTTAAAAAAGCAGTAAAGAGTTTTCAGTGGGGCAACCATCAAGTAACCATGGAAACAGGTGAGATCGCTCGCCAATCTGGTGGTGCCGTTATTGTTAACGTGGATGACACTGTAGTCATGGGTACTGTAGTTGCCTCTAAGTCTGCAAAACCAGGCCAATCCTTTTTCCCATTAACGGTTGATTATTTAGAAAAGACTTACGCAGCAGGCAAGATCCCTGGTGGTTTCTTCCGTCGTGAAGGCCGTCCATCAGAAGGTGAGACATTGATCTCCCGTTTGATCGATCGTCCATTGCGTCCTTTATTCCCAGAAGGCTTCTTGAATGAAGTTCAAGTGGTGATCCATGTGCTGTCTATTAACCCAGATGTTTCTGCTGATATCCCTGCTTTGATCGCTGCCTCTGCAGCCTTAGCTATTTCAGGCATTCCTTTTGCTGGCCCAGTTGGCGCAGCTCGTGTTGGTTATACAAATGGCCAGTACCTCCTCAACCCAACTCGTACAGAGCAAGCGACTAGTGAACTTGATTTAATTGTTGCTGGTACACAAGCTGCTGTATTAATGGTGGAGTCAGAAGCAAACCAACTTTCTGAAGAAATCATGTTGGGCGCTGTTGTATATGGTCATGACCAAATGCAAACTGCCATTAATGCCATTAATGAATTAGTGCGTGAAGCTGGCAAGCCAGAGTGGGATTGGACTGCTGCTCCTAAAGATGAACCATTCATTGCTAAGATTACTGCTTTGGCTGAAGCGCCATTGCGTGAGGCTTATCAGATTCGTCAAAAAGGCGCTCGTTCAGACAAGCTCAAAGAAATCTCTAGAACCGTTTTAGCTAAGTTAGCCCAAGAGGGTGATGTTGACGCTGTTGCTGTAAGTGACATCATGTTTGAAATCGAGGCGAAGATTGTCCGTAGCCAGATTTTGAATGGCGAGCCACGCATTGATGGCCGTGATACACGCACTGTTCGTCCAATTGAAATTCGTAATGGCGTATTGCCACGTACCCACGGTTCTGCCTTATTTACCCGTGGTGAAACACAGGCTCTCGTTGTAGCTACTTTAGGTACTGCACGTGATGAGCAAATCATTGATGCGCTCGAAGGTGAATACCGCGACCGTTTCATGTTCCACTACAACATGCCTCCATTTGCTACTGGTGAAACTGGTCGTGTAGGTAGCCCTAAGCGTCGTGAAATTGGTCACGGCCGTTTGGCTAAGCGCGCATTGATTCCAGTATTGCCAAGTGCAGAAGATTTTGCATACAGCATTCGGGTAGTTTCAGAAATTACTGAGTCAAACGGATCATCTTCAATGGCTTCTGTTTGCGGCGGCTGTTTGGCAATGATGGATGCTGGTGTTCCAATAAAAGCGCACGTTGCTGGTGTAGCGATGGGCCTGATTTTGGATGGCAACCGTTTTGCTGTCTTGACCGATATCTTGGGTGATGAAGATCACTTAGGCGATATGGACTTCAAAGTAGCTGGTACTGCAAATGGCATTACTGCCTTGCAAATGGACATTAAGGTTCAGGGCATTACTAAAGAAATTATGCAAGTGGCTTTAGCACAAGCTAAAGAAGGCCGTTTGCACATCTTGAGCAAAATGCAAGAAGCGATGGGCTCAGTTCGCACAGAATTATCAGCGCATGCTCCACGCATGGTCTCATTTAAGATCCATCCAGATAAGATTCGTGAAGTGATTGGTAAGGGCGGTGCAACTATCCAAGCCTTGACCAAAGAAACTGGTTGCAGTATCGATATTAAAGATGACGGCACTGTCACGATTGCATCTACTAGCGCTGAAGGCATGGCAGAAGCAAAAGCACGCATCGAAGGCATTACTGCAGAAGCTGAAGTAGGCAAAATCTACGAAGGCCCAGTAGTGAAGTTACTTGAGTTCGGTGCTTTGGTAAACATTCTTCCAGGTAAAGATGGTCTATTGCATATCTCTGAAATCTCTAACGAGCGCGTTAAAGAAGTCAAAGATTATTTGCAAGAAGGTCAAGTTGTGCGCGTGAAGTTGCTGGCTGCAGATGAGCGTGGTCGTTTGCGTTTATCACTGAAAGCTGCAATGGCAGAAGAGGGTGGCACGATTGCTCCTTTGGCTGGCGCTGACGCGACTGCTGAAGTGGCTCCATCCGCTGACGAAACAGCTTAAGCCATTTACATCTACTGCTGCGAGAAGCTCTTATGCGCGTAATGGAAATCAAAGAATTTGGCGCACCAGAAATGTTGGTGCCAGCCACTCGTTCGGATCCAGCTGTTCCTCATGCTGGTTCGGGCGAGATTTTGATTAAGGTGATTGCTGCCGGCATTAACCGACCAGATGTTCTGCAGCGTAAGGGTTTTTATCCTGTGCCTGCAGGTGCATCTGATATTCCTGGTCTTGAGGTTGCTGGAGAGATTATTGGCGGTGACTTAGCGCACGCAGATAATCAGTTTGGCCTGAAGATTGGCGATAAGGTCTGCGCTTTGGTACAGGGCGGTGGCTATGCTGAGCTCTGCACAGCACCAGTTGCCCAGTGCTTGCCATACCCCAAAGGCTTTACTGATCAAGAGGCTGCTGCCTTACCGGAAACTTTCTATACCGTATGGAGTAATGTCTTCATGCGTGGCCAACTGGCAGAGGGCGAGACCCTATTAGTACAAGGTGGTTCTAGCGGTATTGGGGTTACTGCCATTCTGATTGCTAAGGCTTTAGGTCACAAAGTATTTGTAACTGCGGGCACGGATGAAAAATGTGCAGCATGCGTTAAGTTAGGCGCCGATTTGGCTGTGAACTACAAAACCCAAGATTTTGTGGAAGAGATTAAGAAGGCGACTGATGGCAAAGGTGTTAATGTCATTTTGGATATGGTGACTGGTGCTTACGTCCAACGTGAAATTGATTGTTTGGCTGATGATGGGCGCATTGTGATTATTGCGATTCAGGGCGGATCAAAGGCAGAGGTTAGCACTAACCAAATCTTGCGTCGTCGTTTAACTATTACTGGTTCAACCTTACGTCCTCGTCCAATCTCCTTTAAGAAGCAGATTACAAAACAGCTGTATGACAATGTCTGGCCATTACTTAACGCAGGTCAAATGAAGCCAGTCATCTATAAAACCTTCAACCTAGATCAGGCAGCAGATGCCCATAGCTTGATGGAATCATCAGAGCATGTTGGCAAGATTGTTTTAACAGTCTAGAGCTATCACATCAAAATGCGACCCCTCATCATCATCGGTAACTGGAAAATGAATGGCAATCTTGCTAGTAATGAAGATTGGA
>CAMBBT010000106.1 GCA_945864455.1 Polynucleobacter meluiroseus
CGAACTTCTTGGAAGGTGCCACAACGGCAGATATTAGTAACCGCCGCATCAATTTGAGCGTCAGTTGGTTTTGGATTGCTGCGCAGGAGTGCAGTGGTTGACATCACCATGCCAGATTGGCAGTAGCCACACTGGGGCACTTGATTATCAATCCATGCTTTTTGGACTTTAGAGAGTTGACCATTCTTTTCTAGGCCTTCAATGGTCTCAATTTTTTTACCTGCAGCCGCAGATACTGGCAATGTGCAACTACGGATTGCTTGACCGTCAAATAAAACAGTACAAGCACCACAGACACCAATACCGCAACCATATTTAGTGCCAGTCAGACCAACCTGCTCACGAATCACCCACAGTATTGGGGTATCTGGATCTACGTCCACCTTATATTTTTTGCCGTTGACATTTAACTCAGCCATGTTTGCTCCCCTATCGTTTTTCTAATATTGAGGAATTCTCCGTATGACGATGAATTCCAGCTTTTTTACACCCTACTGACATTGTGCTTATATTAAACAAGAATAAATATATTGCAATGCAATATAAATTCAGACCTATAAGATCAAATCATGATCTCTGGCTCCATAAATATTTCAGATCCAATCAAGTTATCTCAAGGTTTGATACGTTTTAATACGATCAACCCTCCTGGTAATGAAGATGAGCTTGGTAACTATTTAACTGAGTTACTAGAGTCAGCGGGCTTTGAATGCATGGACGTAGACTTTGCTCCTCGACGTAGAAGTATTGTTGGGCGGATAGCTGGTGTAGCCAGAAAATTACACAATCTACGACCTTGTTTGAAAGGCTTATCATGGATTGGCAGAACAACGGATCACATGAAGAGGTATAAGCGAAATGAAAATTGAGAGCTCCCCATTTAAGGAGGTAGACCCCGATAATTATGTGGCAAATATGGATGCCTATTGGCTTCCCTACACACCTAACCGTTATTTTAAAAATAAGCCCAAAATCATGGTTGGCGCCAAAGGGGTTTATTACACAGATGACCATGGTCGCAAGTTGTTCGATGGGGCATCTGGGCTCTGGACCTCCCCATTGGGGCATGGTGATCCCCGCATCATTGAGGCGATTCAGAAACAATATCAAAAAATGGATTACGTACCTGCCTTTCAGATGGCAGGGCCAGAAACCTTTCGTCTAGCAGAAAGAATTGTCAAATACGCTCCCCCAGGTTTAAATAAAGTCTTTTTTGTGAACTCTGGATCCGAAGCAGTAGATACTTCGTTAAAGATTGCCCTCGCCTATCACCGCGCAAAAGGTGAAGCCAGTCGAATTCGCTTTATCGGTAGAGAGCGCGCCTATCACGGCGGGTGTGTGGGTGGAATCTCAGTTGGCGGAATACCTATGAACCGAAAATCATTTGGCTCGATGATGATTCCAGGGGTAGATCATCTTCCCCACACGCTGAATTTATCTCAAATGGCTTTTTCGAAAGGAATGCCAACCTGGGGAGCTCACTTAGCTGATGACTTAGAGCGGATTGTTTTGTTGCATGACGCTAGCAATATTGCGGCGGTCATTCTTGAGCCCGTCCAAGGCTCAACTGGCGTGATCGTTCCTCCTGTGGGTTACTTACAAAAGATTCGGGAAATTTGCGATAAGCATGGCATCCTGCTGATTTTTGATGAAGTGATTACCGGCTTTGGACGCTTGGCTGCAAATTTTGGGGCCGATCGTTTCGGCGTTAAACCCGACATGATTAACTTTGCTAAAGCCATCACAAATGGCGTCATTCCAATGGGTGGCGTGATTGTGCGTCAAGATATTTATGACACGATCGTCAATGTCGGCGGCCAAGAGCAAGCAATTGAATTCTTTCATGGCTTTACCTACTCTGGACACCCAATCGCTACCGCCGCAGCACACGCCTCTCTGGATATTTTTGAGACTGATGGCATCATGGAAAAAACCAAGGTGTTAGAAAAAGTACTAGAAGAGGGTGTTCATTCTTACAAAGGAATGAATGGCGTAATCGACATCCGTAACTGTGGTGTATCAGCGGGTATAGATTTGGAACCGATTGCTGGTAAACCAGGATTACGCGGCATGCAAGTTCTAGAAAGTTGTATTGAGAGTGGCATCCTGGTCCGCATTACTGGTGACACGATTGCAATGGGCCCTCCTTTTGTTGCAACACCATCTGAAGTTGAATCTTTCTTAGAGACCTTTGGCAAGGTTCTTCAGAAAGCATTTTAATTATGGGGGATATCAATGTGATGTGCGATATTCGTGTACGCGGCGATAAGCTCTGTAATTCTCTTTTAAGTTTGACTCAGATTGGCATGACTGTAAAAAGAGTTTTGTATCTATCAGCATAGTCTTCGCCTCTACTCATCTTGAAAATAAAAATAGAATTCGGTATAGATTAGAGGATCGAGTCAAAATAGAAGTTATCAGCGCCTAACACTATAGAAAATTACTCACTATCCTTCTATCTACCCGCTATTTATTAAAAAATCCTTACCTAAAATGCAAAATAGTAAAAAACACATGACTACCGACCTCTTAGCTCAATTTAGTGCGGCATGGAATCGACATGATATTGATGGCTTAATGGGCTTTATGTGTGATGACTGTGTTTTTCAGACTGCAGTAGGACCTGATGCATATGGTACACGTCATGCAGGGATTGATGCGGTTAGGGCTGCCTTTGAAAGCGCCTGGATTAATGTGCCAGATGCGCAGTGGTTAAATGATCGGCATTTTGTTGATGGAGATTTTGGAGTATCGGAATGGACTTTTGTAGGAACTGCCGCCGATGGAAGTCGTATTGAAACAGATGGGGTTGATATTTTTACTTTTAAGGACGGCAAGATTCAGATGAAAAATGTCTTCCGTAAAAATCGTCCAAATTTGCCCGCAGCCAAGTAATTAGGAATACTCTAGACTCAATCTCCATGAAATACGACCCGCTTTATGACCCTCTAACATCCCAAAATCCTGGGACGGGTAAAGACTATGCCCCCAGTTATTGGGTTGCTAGCGCAGGAACGCCACCGCCAACTGATGGGCCGGTAAGCCAAGATATCGATGCTGATGTTGTTGTGATTGGCTCAGGTTCAACCGGCGTTTCTACCGCGCTGTATTTAGCGCAAGAGCACGGAATCAAGGCCGTTATATTAGAGGCCAACCAAACTGCTTGGGGCTGCTCTAGTCGCAGTGGCGGACAAGGTCAAAATGCCAGCGGCAGGCTATCTCGGTCTCAATGGATTGAACGTTGGGGTTTGGATGTCGCGAAGAAATTAGATCGAGAAATTTATACTGGCTTTGAGAATTTCAAAGGGTTGGTAAGTGAAATTGACTGTGATGCCACCGATGGCGGGCATCTCTATATTGCACATCGCCCAGAGAAGATGGTCTATCTTCAGAATGAAGCGCGAGTCCGTAAAGATGTATTTGGATATGATCCGCTGCTCATGATTGCCCAAGAGCTCAGAGAGCAATATTGTGATGATCATGATGCTGCCGGCGCCCTACTAGAGCGTGAGGGTGTTGGCATTCATCCGCTAAAATTTACTTTTGGTCTGCTGAAAAAAGCCCAGAGTCTTGGAGTCAAAATTTACACTGGTAGTCCTGTGCAGGGATGGGAGACGATTAACGGGGTTCATCACATCCAGACTCCTGGCGGAGTTGTCCGCGCCAAGCGGATTGCTATTTGTACTGGCGGATATGGCATGCAAGGCCTAAAGCCAATCAAAAATAAGATCTTGCCTATTTTGTCTAATTCAGTGGTAACAAGACCGCTGACGGATGCAGAGATAGCAGCCTGCAATTTTCGTTCGTATACCTTTTTAACCGATACTCGTACGCTACGTTTTTACTATCGCCTCTTAAAAGATAAGCGCTTACAAATTGGCAGCCGTAGCTCTATTGGTGGTGCCGATGCCAACTCACCTCAACATTTAAAGTTATTGACTGATGGTATTGCTAGAAAGTTTCCGCCTTTAGCAGGTATTGAGATCGATTACTCTTGGTGGGGATGGGTGGATGTCAGTCATGACATGATGCCCCGTATTACCCAGCCCGATCCCAAGCAAATGGTATGGCATGCATTAGGCTATGGAGGTAATGGCGTTTCCTTTTCTACCTGGGCTGGCAAGCGTTTAGCAGAACTTGTTGCAGGAAGTAAACTAAATGCAGAAGTTTTCAAGCTACCAATTTATAACTCCCCTCTCGAATTTCCTAATCTATTTGGTCAGGTACGCTCAGAAGCGCTTGCTCCCTTTAGAAGATTAGGACAAAGTATTCTTTATAAGTGGTATTGGTTTAAAGATGAGAAATAAACATATCCAACAAGACTTCAATTCATTTACTACAAAGGCTCCCATGAATCTCATTCATCGCATCGTCTTCAGCGCCGCCCTCTCCCTGGGTTTGGTGAACGCCAGCATAGCGGCGCCTGATACTGATTGGCCCAAAAAACCAATCCAAATGATTCTCTCCTTTCCTGCAGGAGGCTCAACTGATATTTTTGCTCGCAGCATCGCAGTTCCACTAGGTGAGGCATTGGGTCAGGCAGTGGTAATTGAAAACAAACCAGGTGCAGGCGGAATGATTGGCATGACTGCCGCAGCCAAAGCTAATCCTGATGGATATACCATTCACTTT
>CAMBBT010000107.1 GCA_945864455.1 Polynucleobacter meluiroseus
GCTGATGCCCTTGATATTGGCAAGACCATTCATCCGCATCCAACTTTGGGTGAGTCAGTAGGTTTGGCTGCAGAAGCGGCCCACGGCCATTGCACTGATTTACCACCGGTAAAGAAGAAGTCTTAACAAAGAACCGAGCTTCTGAGATGCTGCAAAAGAAAAAACCCCGAGTAATCGGGGTTTTTGCATTACAAACACATGGATGATTTGTTTACGATTTCTTCTTAGTAGCTTTAACAGTATTAGCAGCGTTATTCAGATTAGTCTGCGCAACATTGACTGCATGCTTCACAGCCTTTTGACTACTTTCATATACGGTGTTTGCAGAAGCAATAGCATGCTTCATTGCGTCAACGGCCGCATCAGAACCAGCAGGAGCATTCTGCGTCCACTCTTCCACTAAAGTATTGATCTTTTGCTGACCCGCCTGAAACTCTTTTTCAGCAGATTTGGTGAAGTTATTTTGAGTTTCATGAGCTAAGTCATATAGGTGACGACTGTAAGCCATGATCTTTTCGGCCATTGGCTGAACAGCCTCAGCTTGATGTGCGAGGAGTTGCTGAATATCTTTTACCTCCAATGCTTTCTTGGCACTCGTCATGCTGTCACTCAAGCTTTGTTTTGCAATATGTATATTGAGCTCAATTAATTTTTCAATACTTTGGAGCGCTTGATTTGTCAAACTACTCAAAGTTTCTAAATTGGCCTTTTGCGCCGCCGCAAGCTGTTCTGGTGTTAAGTTCATTTCAATCCCCTTCAGATGGATTCAGGCTTTTTGTACTCACTGTAGTCTTTTACTGGTTTTAACAACGTATATATTGCGGCATAGTATGAAGAATAATTCAAGGCTATGAATTTGTGGTGTAGGAAGGGATTTAAAAAGAGCCTAAAATCAATGGTTGAATAAAAAATGCTCCTATTTTCAGTAAGTTACTCATGAAGCTCAGCCTAGATAACGCCATTGCACCGCTATTTGTGCTGATTTGGAGCACAGGCTTTGTGATTGCTCGTCTAGCGATGCCCTATGTCGAGCCAGCAACCTTCTTATTTTGGCGTTTTGCGGGTGTCCTAGCAGCCATGGCGGCGCTGAGTCTGATCTGGCGTATTACTTGGCCAAGTTGGTCGCAAATGAAGCATATTGCTGTTGCTGGCATCTTGCTCCAGTTTGGGTATTTATTTGGGGTTTGGTTTGCTGTCCACCTCGGTATGACAGCAGGCTTAGTAGCCATCATTGTCGGTTTACAACCGATTTTGACTGCTTGGTTTGCAGCATGGGTATCAGAACAAGTCTCACCACGTCAGTGGATTGGCTTAGGCTTTGGCTTTGCGGGCGTTGCGCTGGTAGTGATGGCAAAAATTAGCTTTGCCCATATTCCATTTGAGAGTTATGTCTTGGCATTTATTGCATTGCTCTCAATTACTTTTGGTACGCTGTATCAGAAAAAATATTGTCCGGTATTCGATCTAAGAGCAGGTTCCTCGATTCAGTTCAGTGTCTCTGCCGTTCTTTGCTTTATTTGTATGTATTTCTTTGAAACGGGCGTGATGGTCTGGAATGCACCGGTCATTGGCGCCTTGTTATGGGCCATTTTTCCGCTATCGATTGGCTCAATTAGTTTGCTATTTATGATGATTCGTAAGGGTGCTGCAACCAAAGTGACCAGCTTTCTTTACCTCACCCCTCCGACAACAGCGCTGATGGCCTGGTTCTTCTTTGGTGAGCTATTTACGCTAATGATGGCGCTAGGGCTGGGTTTGACGATGACAGGGGTAGTATTGGTAAATACCCGCCAAACCAACACGGCGGCGACCATTGCTGAGTAGGGTGCTATCAAATGTCCAAGATGGGACTAATAAATCCATCCTGAGCCGTGAAATTAATTATCATTCCGTATGTTGAAAGTTTTGGAAGGTATTTTTGGGATGCATCTGAATCGATTTTCGATCTTGATATTGACTGCGATATTTGCGTGCGGCGCTTCTCTGAATGCGCCGGCCATCGCCGCTGGCGAAGATAAAGATAAAAAAACCAAGACTAGTAAAGCAGTTGTTAAAACTACTAAAACTACTAAAACCACTAAATCAACTAAACAGCAAAAAGCGGTTCGCGTTACTGTCACTCGTTCATCTGAGCCCGTTCCCTCCAAGCCTTCATTTGCAACAGCACTGGGTTTACGCGGCCAACATGATGAGCTGAGCTTAAAGTCGAGTGTAGCCATGGTGGTTAATCAAGACACCAATGAAGTATATTTTGAAAAAAATTCTTCGGTGAGCTTGCCAATCGCCTCTATTACGAAGTTAATGACTGCCATGGTTGTTTTAGATTCCAAGCTGTCCTTGGATGAGACTATTGTGATTAATGCAGAGGATGTGGGTAGCTATGCTAAATCTCGTATTGCTGGGGGCACGGTGATGACGCGTGAAGAGGCTTTATTGCTTTCCTTGATGTCCTCTGAGAACCGTGCTGCATATACCTTAGGTAGAAACTATCCAGGGGGTGTTTCAGGCTTTGTAGATGCCATGAACCATAAGGCTAGAGAGTTGGGAATGGAGCATTCTCGTTTTGCTGATCCTACCGGCTTGATGAGCGAGAACGTTGCCTCTGCTGAAGATCTAGCCCGTATGCTGAGTGCTGCCTATCAGTACAAAATGATCCGTGAGTTTTCAACTTGGCCAGATTTAACCATGATCATCGCCAATCGGCCGCAGAAGTTTTTAAATACCAATCGTTTAGTACGCTCCGGTGATATGAATATCGGCCTACAAAAAACAGGGTTCATTAACGCAGCCGGAAAGTGCTTAGTAATGCAAGCCAGAGTGAACAACACACCGTTACTGTTAGTGTTCTTAGATTCTGTTGGCACCCAATCACGTTTTGCAGATGCAGTCCGCGTGCGGGACTGGTATGAGCGCATGCCCTTAGGCACGCAACCGATTCGTCGCTTGATGTAATCGCTTTAAGCTAGGCTGCAGAGCCTGGCTCGGTCGTTTTAGGTTTGTAGCCCAGCCCTTTAGAAATCTGCAGGGCGGTATCCTGTAAGGATTTGAGCCAGTCTGCTTGCATGCGATCTGTAGGTGAGCTGAGTGATAAGCCTGCCACCAATTTTCCAGCATCGTCCAAAATAGCAGCAGCGAAACAACTGACACCGAGCTCTAACTCTTCATCATCGCGTGCATTGCCATCTTTCCGAACTTGATTCAGAGCGGCTTCTAATTTTGCTGCATCAGTAATGCTATTGCGAGTATGTCCTGATAAGCCAGTTCGGGTGACATAGGCGCGGACTTGATTGGCATCATCACTGGATAAAAATAATTTACCAACTGAAGTGAGGTGGAGTGGGGCCCGACCACCAATCGCCCGAACCACTTGCATGCCAGAACGTTCGCTATAGGCGCGATCGATATAAACGATTTCATCACCTTGACGGACCGACAGATTGACAGTCTCACCAGTGAGTTTATGTAAAGAGCGCATGGGAGCTTGCGCTGCCTCGCGAACAGAGAGTCTTGCCTTCACTAAGTTACCGAGTTCTAGGAGTTTTAAGCCAAGGCGATAAGTGCCACCATCACCCCGTTCAACCAAACGGCAGGCAACCATATCATTCAGAATACGGTGGGCAGTAGAAGGGTGAAGGCTAGTTTGCGCTGCTAAATTTTTGAGACTGCTAGATTCTTCTTTCTCAGCTAAGGCATCGAGCAGATTCATCATCCGCTCGACTACCTGAATGGCTGTTTTAGCAACTTCCCCAGTACTTCTGGCATTTTTGACAGTTTTACTCGTGCTCATGGGCTCTATTGTAGCGATTTCAGCCCCAATTGCATATTGTGAAACGCTGTTTTATAGAGATCCAGCCTGCAAAGCCCTGTTTTTAGGGCTAGGTCTAGGGTTGTCTGAGGGCTTTGGCGCACTCACTCACGAGATCTGGGCCTTTGTAGATGAGCCCACTATAAATCTGGACTAGGCTGGCACCAGCCATCATTTTTTCTTTTGCATCAGCCCCTGACAAAATCCCACCAACGCCGATGATGGCTAGCGTATTTCCTAGTCTGGCTTTGAGTGTTTTGATGACTTGAGTTGAGGCAGCGCGCACTGGGGCACCCGATAATCCACCAGCTTCATCACTGTGTTGCATGCCTTGCACTGCATCACGTGCAATCGTTGTATTGGTAGCGATGATGGCATCGATACCAAACTCCATTGATAGGTCTGCAATCAAATGAATATCTACAGACTCTAAGTCAGGTGCAATTTTTAAGAAGAGTGGTTTACGAACGCTATAGCGATCACTCAAACGTTTCCTGGCTTCGTCCAAACTACTTAGTAGTGAGCGCAACATTGCTTCACCCTGTAGAGCCCGTAGGTTTTGGGTATTTGGGGAGGAGATGTTCACAGTAATGTAGGAGGCGATTTCATAAACAGCCTCCATTGCCAAAATGTAATCGCTGGCAGCATCTTCAATCGGTGTGCTGGCATTCTTACCAATATTCATGCCTAAGATGCCGCCTTGTTGCCAAAAGCGCGAGCTGCGGACTCTAGAAACGCAAGCATCAACACCATCAT
>CAMBBT010000108.1 GCA_945864455.1 Polynucleobacter meluiroseus
CGATGATTTGATGCTTGAAAATTCTTACACTCAAAAGCGCAGTCAGCTCCAAGAGTATTTCGATCGCACTGCAGTAGATGCTTGGGCTAAGCTCACATCCACTGCCAAGGTGAGTGGTATACGTGCCAAGGTTCGTGCTGGGCGCGAAGAGATGCGCCATGTGTTGCTTAGTTATTTGCCGAGTGATTTGACTGGCCAGCGTGTTTTAGATGCTGGCTGTGGCACTGGAGTCTTAGCAGCTGATTTAGCAAAGCGGGGGGCTAATGTCGTCGCGATCGATTTATCGCCAACTTTAGTCGATTTAGCGCGCGAAAGAATTGGTAATGATGTTGGCTCTGGCTCGATTGAGTTTCGCTCTGGCGATATGTTAGATCCGTCCCTGGGTGAGTTTGATCACGTGGTTTGTATGGATTCGATGATTCACTATCACCATTTGGATATTGCTGATGCGATGGCCAAGCTTGCTGATCGGACCCGGGCCAATATTGCCTTTACCTTTGCCCCCAATAACGCAGCTTTGAGTACCTTATTGACTATCGGCAGCTTATTTCCGAGAAGCGATCGATCACCCTTTATTCAGCCAATTTCAATGGACTCCCTTACGAGAACCTTTAGCAAGCATGATGGTTTGGCAGATTGGGCACCAGTGAGTACGCAAAAAGTGCAACGCGCTTTTTACTTTTCACAGGCTATGCGTTTAAGCAAAAAGCCATCTGATCAGAATAAAGCGCGATAATAATGAAAATGTTTACTCTGACCTGGCGTGGCAAAGAGTTATTTGAAAATTGGAAGAGAGTGAGTCCAAGGTTCTTACCTTTTGCTGATATCGCCACTAAAGAGTTGCCATTAAGTCGTCTCTTACGACTCTCACTATTTCAGGTCTCTGTAGGTATGGCGATGGTGATGCTGATTGGCACCCTCAATCGCGTCATGATTGTTGAGTTGCAAGTGAGCGCTGCTTTAGTTTCCATTATGGTGGCCTTGCCGCTGCTGTTTGCTCCCTTTAGAGCATTAATTGGATTTAAGAGTGATAGTCATAAGTCATTTCTAGGATGGCGCAGGGTGCCGTATATCTGGATTGGCTCATGGTTGCAATTTGGCGGCTTTGCAATCATGCCTTTTGCATTAATTCTCCTATCCGGTGATACCACCTGGCCCGCTTGGTTTGCGCAAGCTGCAACTGGACTTGCCTTCCTATTGGTGGGCGCTGGCATGCAGACTACTCAAACTGCTGGCCTCGCTTTAGCATCGGACCTAGCTGAGCCAGAGGCTAGACCAAGAGTAGTTGCGATGATGTACATGATGCTGTTAGTTGGTATGGCAGTGAGTAGCGCCATCTTTGGCTATTTGCTGATTGATATCACACCGATTCTGTTGATTCGGGTAGTGCAGGGGGTTGCAGCAACGACCTTAGTGCTCAATTTAATTGCAGCTTGGAAGCAAGAGCCTCGCCAACCGCATTTAACATCCCACTCCATTCCAACGCCAAGCTTTAAAGAAACCTGGGCCACCTTTTCGCAGCAGGGCAAAGTGATGCGCTTCTTGGTGGCCTTAGGCTTAGGTACTGCCGCATTTAGTATGCAAGACATTATTTTGGAGCCTTATGGTGCTGAAGTATTGGGCCTATCAGTTAGTGCCACGACAGTATTGACTAGTCTTTCTTCTTTAGGTGCGCTGCTGGCTTTTGGAGTGGCTGCTCGCTATTTAAATCGCACCATTGATCCATATCGTCTAGCTTCCATAGGTGCATTATTTGGCATTGCGGCATTTAGCTGCGTGATTTTTTCCGAACCATTACTCTCTCCTTTGCTATTTCGTTGTGGCGCATTTTTGATTGGCTTTGGAGGCGGATTATTTGCTGTCAGTACATTAACTGCCGCAATGAGTTTTGAGTCAGGCGGAATGAATGGTTTAGTCCTGGGTGCTTGGGGTGCAGTACACGCTACTGCAACTGGTATTGCGATTGCAGCTGGTGGAGTGATACGGGATGTCATTTCTAGTCTAGCGACTAGTGGTCTCTTAGGAGATGGCCTCATTTCTACTGCTACAGGTTATAGCTTTGTGTATCACATTGAATTTTATTTACTGTTTGCTACATTGATTGCCATTGGGCCTTTAGTTGCGATAAATAAGCATGCGGTAATGAATGTTTCGAAGAAGTTTGGTTTAGATGAATTACCAAGTTAACTAGTAGTAAAGTATGTTTTTTTCTCAATAAGTATTATTGTTAAAAGGGAGAGCAAGATGGCAACCGGAGCAATTACAGAATATATAGATGTTGCGCAATTGGTTCTATATGCATTTTGGGTATTTTTTTTCGGTCTAGTGTATTACCTCACTTTAGAGGGTAAGCGTGAAGGTTTTCCGCTGGAGTACGACATTCGTGGAGAAACGCGACGAGCGATCGGAATAGTCGGTATGCCTGCACCAAAGACTTTTCATACGGAGTATTTTGGTGATGTGACCCAGCCAAAAGATGAGCCCCTTGAAAAAGTGGCCGCTCGACCTTCAAGCTATTTAAACGGCGCCCCTTTAATCCCAACCGGAAATCCGATGTTGGATGGAGTGGGGCCAGGTGCCTTTACGAAGCGCGCAGATATTCCTGATATGACATCAGAAGGTCAAAAACGCATTCTGCCAGGGCGCTTACTTGGTCAATTTAGTGTCGCCAAACAAGATCGAAATCCGATTGGCATGCAGGTCATGGGTGATGATGGTGTGATAGCTGGCACTGTGAAAGAGTTATGGATTGATCAGGCTGAAGTGGTGATCCGCTATTTTGAAATTGAAACCTTGTCAGAGTTTGGCGGAAGAAGAGTATTGCTACCGATGAATTTTTCCAAAATCGGCAAAGAGGCTATCAAGGTGAAATCAATTCTTGGCAATCAATTTGCTTTGGTGCCAGGTTTAAAGAGTCAAGATCAAATTACCCTGTTAGAAGAAGAGAAGATCATGGCTTACTACGGCGGAGGCACTCTGTATGCAACCCCTGAGCGTCAAGAACCTTTAATTTAAACCGCTATAAATTGAAAGTAGAAAGTATTTTTTGTGAGTCAACAACCTTATCAATCAGCAGAGTATGAGTTTGAGGCGGCCTTAGGGTTGCCCGAACCATTGCCACAAGATGAAATCATCTTGTGGCAAGGAGCTCCCAATTGGATCTCGATGGCAAAGCATGTATTTCGTTTGCAATGGCTCGGCTTGTACTTTGCTGTAATTGTGATTTGGCAAATGATTACTGTAGCCGGTAGTGAGGGTGGCTTAGCCGCTGGATGGAGTAGCGTAGCGCTTGCCTTTGCTCTAGCTGTAATTGGGTTGATATTGGTTGGTCTAATGGCTTATTGGTCTGCCACTGAAGCTCTGTACACCCTAACGAACCGTCGTATCGTGATGCGAGTCGGTATTGTTTTGACTGTGACATTTAATCTCCCGTATAAAACCCTGGGCAGTGCTGGTCTTAAGTTATATAAAGACGGCACAGGAGACATTCCAATGCAAATTGCCACCGAGGATAAGATTGCCTACTTTCATTTATGGCCTCATGCACGTCCATGGCGCTTAGCCACCCCAGAGCCAATGATGCGTTGTGTTCCAGAGGCAAAAAAAGTGGCAGCCATCCTGACAGAAGCCTGGGCTGCATCAACTGGCTTGAGCAAAAAAGTAGCACAAGAAATTCAAGTTGAGCAAGCGGGAGTACAGACGGTATGAGCATTCCAGAAAACAAGGATTTTTTATCGCCTGTGGCCAAGATACTGGTGGCTGCTGGCATTAGCATTGTGTTGCTATTGGTATTTATTAATAGTCGCGACCTGAGTACAGTGCGTGAGCCCGACGCATCCCCAGTAAAAGTGTTACAGCTGAGTTTTGAGGATCGTCCTGATGGATCGATTGCAGTCATTGATTACAAAACAGGCAAGCAAATTGATACCGTGCAAGGTGAAGCAGGCTTTGTAAGGGGTACTTTGCGTGGTCTTGCGCAAGAAAGAAAACGTAGAGGCTTAGATGGTGGGCCTCCATTTGAGTTAATTTATCGTGCCGATGGCCGCTTAACTCTATCGGATACTGCAACCGGTCGTCTGGTAGATTTGGAGTCTTTTGGGCCCACCAATGCGAGTACATTTTTTAAGTTATTGAATGAGTCAAAAGTAGTTGTAGTGAGTAAGTCATAAATCTTTATTGGAGCTGGAAATGAATTTAGATAGTGCAGAAACCATGTTGCAAAGTCAGATCCCTGCAAAGGGTTCAATTAATGATTCCACCAAGATGGCGTTGGAAGATGCGGTGTTAAGCCCGCGCTTTTATACGACCGATTTTAAAGAGATGGATCGCATCAGTATTGATTCCTTGCGCCCAGAATGGGATGCATTGATGGCCGAGTATGCTAGCGACATTAATGCGGATCACTTTCAACGTCCTGCGGATATGGATAAGGATTATTCCAATCTTCATCCAGCCTTATACGATGAGTTCGTTGATTTCTTAATTAGCTCGATTACTTCTGAGTTTTCGGGTTGCATTTTGTATGCTGAGATTAAGCGCAAGGTCACCAATCCCGATAT
>CAMBBT010000109.1 GCA_945864455.1 Polynucleobacter meluiroseus
GAGGATGGGCTCAGTTCGTCAACAATGACGATCACGGACATGCCAGCGTCTTTAAAGTCTGCAAGACTAAATCCTGCCAAAATAGATGCTGCCAATACACCAGGTTTTTTTTCTAACTCAATAGCCGCTTCTACTGCAAGCTTCATGGCGCCTTCATTCGTATTGCTGCGTAGAGTGTGCGATAGCAGGGGAATTTGACGATAAGCCACAGTAGGGCGTATTTTTCCCTTCAGCATATCCCGTAACAGCCCCCCTATATGAATGCCAGTTTCATACATATCAATGTGAGGGTAGGTTTTAAAGCTCAGCATCACATCACTGTGCTCAATCATCATTGGTGTCACGTTTGCATGAAGATCTAAGGCCACCGCAATCGGAATATTGGGCGTAATTGATTTAATCCTTTTAAGAAGACTACCTTCTCCATCGACAGCATCCTCTGAAACCATGGCACCATGAAGATCTAAGAGAACTGCGTCACACCCCTGCTGTACTACCTTTAAGATACTATTACAGATGCGCTCATATGCTTTTGCACAAACCGTGCCACTGGGGTTGGAAAATGCACAAACAGGCGTAACGATTTCTACATTCTCTTGTTTGGCAATTTGAATAAAAGCACCCATCGCTGTCCGAGCATTTTCTTGATCCCGGTAAGCATCTTGATCCCAGAGCGGATTAAAGGCTGCTAGTGGCGTGGGAATAGGCGAGAAGGTATTGGTCTCATGTTGAAAACGTGCGATGACCCACTTGCCCAAACTTTTTTTCTCTATCATTTTTTATTGAGTTATTGATGCTGCCCAGCAAATGCCAGAATGGAATGTAGCAGTACATTAGCACCAGCCTCTAAATGTTCAACTTTTGCATCTTCAATTTCATTATGACTAACACCATCCTTACAGGGGATGAAGATCATTCCGGTTGGAGCTAAGCGCTTCATATAAATAGCATCATGGCCAGCTCCCGACACAACATCCATATTGGAATATCCTAAATCGTTAGCGGCTTTACGAATGGTTTCAATACATCTTGCATCAAAGTTGCACGGTGGAAAGTACGACACTTCTTTTAAATCAATGGCGATGGATTTATCTGCTGAAACTTGCGCAATATATTCTTTAAGTTTTGATGTCATCAAGTCCAATATGTTGTGATCTGGGTGACGAATATCAATCGAAAACTGTACTTGCCCTGGGATGACATTTCGACTATTAGGAAACACTTGAATCATTCCCACTGTTCCTCTGCCGTGTGGGGAATGCTGCCCAGCGATCTCCACAACATACTGCATTATTCCAAGGGAATTTTGTAGGGCATCCATTCGAATATCCATTGGTGTTGGTCCTGCATGTGCTTCAAAACCATGCACAGTGCAATCAAACCAGCGCAGCCCCATGACTGCTGGTACCACCCCAATTACAGTGCTCTGGTTTTCAAGGACAGGCCCTTGTTCTATATGAGCTTCAAAGTAGGCGCCGCAAGGATGATCACCCGGTTTCTCAGTTCCCAAGAAACCAATGCGGAGCAATTCTTCTTTGACATTTTTACCTTCAATATCTTTGGCTGCATAGGCATGATCAAGACTGACTGCACCAGAGAAAACTCCCGAGCCCATCATGACGGGTGTAAATCGAGAGCCTTCCTCATTTGTCCAAAACACCACTTCAATAGGAGCATCAGTTTTAATTTGATGATCATTCAGTGTTTCAATGACCTCTAAACCCGCCAGCACACCGTAATTACCATCATATTTACCGCCGGTTGGCTGAGTGTCAATATGACTACCAGTCATGATGGGTGCTAGCTTAGGATTGCTACCTGAGCGGCGCATAAAAGTATTACCAATTTGGTCGGTAGTAATCGTGAGGCCTAACTCAAGTGCTTTATTGATGACCCATTGACGACCTTGTTGATCCAGGTCGGTGAGTGCGAGACGGCATACACCTCCCTTTGCGGTCTTACCAATCTGAGCCAAACTTAACAGGGAGTCATAGAGCCTATCGCCGCGTACACGAATATCGCCCACAATTAAAAAGCTTTCTGAAGAACCTTGCTAAAGGTCTCTAAGAAAGATTCGACTTCAGATGGTTTTGCAACAAAAGGAGGGCCCATTGCAATCGTGTCACCAGTAATGCGGACCAGGATGCCATTCTCAATACAACTCTCCAGAACTTGCATGCCGCGTAATCCTGGTTTACCAGCAATCGGTTCCAAATCTATACCTGCTGATACACCACAGTTACGGATGTCGATTACACCATTCATTCCTTTGTAAGAGTGGATACCTTCCTCTAAAACCTTTTCTAACACCTTGGTTTTTTCCATGATTCCATCAATCTCAAAAATATCAAGAGAGGCGTGTGCTGCGGCTGTGGCAATCGGATGTCCAGAGTAGGTAAAGCCATGGAAGAACTCAATTGCTTGCTCTTGGCCGCCGACATTGACGATCGTGTCATAAATATCTTGACGCACAATCACACCACCCATTGGAATGACGCCATTTGTGATGGCCTTAGCAAAGGTAATCATGTCAGGTTTAACGCCAAAACGATCGGCCCCAAAATTTGAGGCTAAGCGTCCAAAGCCGGTAATCACTTCATCAAAAATCAGCAGGATGCCGTGTTTATCGCAAATTTCCCGAATCTTTTGTAAGTAACCCACAGGAGGAACGATCACACCCGTTGAGCCTTGGACTGGCTCCAGAATGACTGCCGCAATATTGCTAGCGTCATGCAACAAAACAATCCGCTCTAAATCATCAGCTAGATGAGCCCCCCAGGTTGGCATCCCTTTCGAAAAAGCCATTTGAGATAAATTCAGCGTGTGGGGAAGATGATCTACCCCTGGAATCATCATCGAGCCAAATGATTTGCGATTCATGGGTATTCCGCCTACTGAGATTCCGCCCACACACCCGCCGTGATAGGCACGCTCTCTACCGATAAAGCGAATTCTACTGGCTTCACCTTTTGCGCGGTGATAGGCGAGGGCAATCTTTAACGAAGTATCTACTGCTTCGGATCCAGAGTTCACAAAAAAGACTTTATTTAAACCTAGGGGAGCGTATTTGACAATTCTTTCTGCCAGACGAAAAGTTTCTGGTCCTGCCATCTGAAAGGCAGGTACGTAATCCATTTTTTGATATTGTTTTTGAATCGCCTCTATGATTCGAGGATCACCATGTCCTAACGGACAAGTCCAAAGCCCAGATGCCCCATCGAACAACTTACGACCATGGTCATCGGTGTAATAAACCCCTTTGGCGGCAACCATGATTTTGGGCTTATTTTTAAAATAACGGTTAGGTGTATATGGAAGCCAATAGGCATCCATATTTGCTACATAATTATCGGGGTCTACTTCTTTAAATGGGGAACTCTCAATTTTCATTTTGCATATACCTCTTCACGTGATCCGTTGTTCTGCCAATCTATGATAAGCCTTTCAAACAAGGTCGTAGCCTGTGTAATTTTCTCGGTATAGCAAAATTCATTAGTCTGATGGGCCATTTCTGGCTGCCCTGGTCCCAGCACTACGGTTGGAGGGTCGCCAATCTGCCCTTTTAGTGCGGAAGCGTCGGTAAAGTAAGAAATGGATTTGGGGGCAGTTTTCACACCGTTGATTTCTTGGCAATGAGCATAGACAGTTTGTATCCATGGATGCTCTGGTGGGGTATAAATGCCTTCAACATCCATAATGGTTTCAAGCTTAATGTTAGGGCCTAGTGTTTTGCATAGGCAACCATAGATATGACTGTGACTTTGTCCTGGTACGGAGCGAATATCTAAGGTCATCTCAGCCGCATCTGGCACAGAATTAATATTCAAACCTGCTCTAGCGGTTCCTACGTTGAGGGTCCCTTGACCCATTAATGAGTGGGGTGGGGTATCAAATTGAAATTGTTCAAGTAAAAGTGCACCTTTTGCTATTTTGTAGAAGGCGTTATCGCCTCTATCAGGCATGGAGCCATGTGCGGTGACACCTTCAGCTTTAGCGCGTAACCAATATGCCCCTTTATGGCCAATGATGGGCTCATTCGCAGTAGGCTCTGCAACCACAAAACAACCTACATGACCAATAAAGTCGATTACTTTTTTCTGTGCGGTAATATAGAAGGCGCCCTCACAACCGGTTTCTTCACCGGCAGTAATGATGAGACTAATGCCACTTTGATTCTTAGCAATGTGAGCCGTTTTCATCGCCGCCACAACAAAAGCAGCAATCCCACTTTTCATATCACTTGAGCCGCGCCCAAATAATTTGCCATCACGTATCTCGCCAGAGAAGGGTTCGTAATCCCACTGACGATCACCTAAGGGAACAACATCGACGTGCCCAGTAAAACAAATATTGGCCTTATTGGCTGCACCAGGTATCCGCGCAACAATACTTCGACGCCTGGGAGCGAAGTCTACGTTCATGCATTCAAAGCCTGCTGACTGTAATAGCTCAGTTAAGTAATTGCAAAGCTCATCTTCATTGCCGGGAGGATTGATCGTATTAAAACGTATCAAATCTTGTGTTAGCTGGATTGGATCTGGATTATTCATGGAGTTT
>CAMBBT010000110.1 GCA_945864455.1 Polynucleobacter meluiroseus
TCCCGCCATGATGGCTGCTGGTGTTGCTAAGCCAAGGGCGCAAGGGCATGCAATCACCATGACAGATACGGCTCTGAGTATTGCGATCGATACAGAGTCTAAATAAAGCCAGTTTACTAATCCAGTAATGATGGCAATCACAATCACACTAGGTACGAATACTGCACTGACTTGATCTACTAATTTTTGGATCGGGGCTTTTTGGGTTTGTGCATCTTCCACTAAAGCAATAATTTGGGACAGCACACTTTCGATACCAACGGCCTCTGCTTCAATCACCAAAACACCCTCGCCATTAAGGGATCCTCCAATGACTTTTGAATTGATGGATTTTTTAACGGGGGCGCTTTCTCCAGTGAGGAGAGATTCATCTACATGGCTGCTACCAAGCAGAATCAGTCCATCAACAGGAATACGCTCACCCGGCAAAACCAATATGCGGTCTTTAGGAAAGACTTGATCTAAGGGCAGGTCGCGATACTGATCTAGTGAAACGCCTTCTGTAATTGCAATACCGGAATTGAGTACTTTGGCATGCTCTGGCCACAGTTTTTGTAATGCTCGAATCGCTTCACTGGTTTGTTGCTTTGCACGAGCCTCTAACCATTTACCTAAAAGCACCATACAAATGATGACGGCAGAAGCTTCAAAATATAATTCATGCACTGCATGCAGTGAAGTGATTAACTGATAAACACTTAAGCCATAAGCAGCACTGGTACCTAGGGCGACTAGTAAGTCCATATTGCCAGTACCTGACATCAGCGATTTAAATCCGGCCTTGTAAAAGCGCCATCCCAAAAAGAATTGCACTGGGCTCGCTAACACTAATTGCCATTCTGGAGAGAGCCCCCAATGAATACCAAAAGGCATCAGAAACATCGGTAAAAGTAATGGGGCCGAAAGGGCGAATCCCAATAAAACCCTTCCCAAACCGTCTGCCCCCCAAAAGGAGTACGCGTGATTTGGCAGCGTATTTTTATGGGGAGTGCTTAACTTTGCTTCATATCCCGTTTTTTGGACCAAAGCGATGACGCCATCAATCGTGACCTCAGAATCTGCATTGAGGCGTATTTTTGCCTGTTCGGTGGCTAAATTGACACTCGCAGCCTCTACCCCGGGGATGCGTGCGAGAGCCTTCTCAACCCTGCCTACACAGGATGCGCAGGTCATTCCACCAATATCGAGGGTAAATAACTCAGAATTGATCTCTTTAGCGCTGTTCATATGGAACATAATCTACTGCATACGAACAAATTTACTTCAAAAGGGTTGATATGTTGAGTCTTAAAGTATCCGGCATGACCTGTGGGGGTTGTATTAAGGCAGTGACCAAGGCGATTCAAGCTCAGGATCCGCAAGCCAAGGTACAGGTTGACTTGGCTTCCCAGATGGTTAATCTTGAAACTTCTTTACCAGCTACGCAAGCAAGTCAGATCATCACGGATGCAGGCTTTCCTGTTGCTTTATAAAAGCAAGGCATAGCTGCTTGGTAAGCAATTTTTCGCTGGTGCGGTTAATCTACCCGCTGTTCATTAAAAATCAATAAAAGTAATTCTTAAAATATCTTCAGAATTACTTCGTATAGGAGAAAGTAGTGTCAGTTACTGTAGAGGCTGTACAAGGTGCCCTTAAAGGCTTGGTTGATCCAAACACCAAGATCGACTTTGTAGCGGCTAAAAATCTCAAAAATTTACGTGTTGAAGCTGGCGATGTCTCGTTTGATATTGTTTTGGGCTATCCCGCCAAAAGTCAATTTGATTCGATTCGTAAATTGGTCATTAATGCTGTGCGTGAATTGCCTGGCGTAAAAAATGTGAGCGTGAATGTCAGCAGTCAGATAGTTGCGCATGCTGTACAGCGTGGCGTGAAATTATTGCCTAGCGTAAAAAATATTATTGCCGTTGCTAGTGGTAAGGGTGGGGTTGGTAAATCAACGACTGCGGTGAACTTAGCTTTAGCTTTAGCAGCAGAAGGTGCGCAAGTCGGAATCTTAGACGCTGATATTTATGGCCCAAGTCAGCCCATGATGCTTGGCATTACCGGCAGACCAGAATCGATCGAAGAAAATACGATTGAGCCAATGGAAGGTCATGGTTTGCAAGCGAGCTCGATTGGCTTCTTGATTGAAGAAGATGCGCCAATGGTTTGGCGCGGCCCAATGGTGACCTCTGCCTTAGAACAGCTCCTACGCCAAACCCGTTGGCGCGATTTGGATTACCTCATTGTGGATATGCCACCAGGTACTGGTGATATTCAGTTGACCTTGTCTCAAAAAGTTCCTGTCACTGGCGCGGTGATTGTCACTACCCCCCAAGACATCGCCTTGTTAGACGCTCGCAAAGGTTTAAAGATGTTCGAGAAGGTTGGTGTTCCGATTGTCGGCATTATTGAAAATATGAGTACTTATATTTGTACAAAATGCGGTCATGAAGAACATATCTTTGGTAGTGGTGGTGGCGAAAAAATGTGTAAAGAGTATGGCGTGGATTTTCTAGGCGCCTTACCGCTTAATTTATCGATTCGTGAGCAGGCCGATGCAGGGCGCCCGACTGTAGTGGCTGACCCCGACAGCGCTATCAGCGCGATCTATAAAAACATTGCTAGACAGGTTGCCATCCGTGTTGCTACTCTATCTAAAGACATGAGTAGTAAATTTCCCAGTATCGTCGTTCAAAATACCTGAGGCTCTGAGAACTCATGCGCTTTGCAGTAGTAATGCGTAAGCAAAATCTAGACAACCCATGGGTTTCCTATCGGTGGGCTCCTCAGGAAGTATTGCCTGATTTTGGACAATTCAATCCCCAGAGCCTTCAAAGTCATTCGATCTCAGGTCAATTTCTAGGGCGTGATGCCGACGGTGAGTCTTGGCTATTTACTGGCTTTGAATTAAATCTCTTTCCTGATGAGGCTGAGGGCTACTATCTCACTGTTTCTGCAACAACGCCTGCATGGTTTGTGATGTGGAGATTAGAAGAAGACATCGAGCGTTACATTGATGAGCAATCTCTTGCGCTTGCTAAAACTGAAACAACAATGGCAATACCCCATCGAATTTGTGTGAGCTATAACGAAGCTGCCCGATTGCTAGATGGGGGAGAGTCGGTAGACACAGTTCCTATGAGTGATGAACATGCTTCTTGGTTGCAAGAGTATGTCAATGAAAACTATCACCCTGAGCCTAAAAAGCGTCATCGTCCTGAATCATTCAAGGGTGCAAATCGCCCAGCGGAGGACTGATGGCAGATGGTTTCTTAAGTCGCTGGTCTAAGCGCAAAGCGGGCAAGCAAGATGATCTAGTAGAGCAGCCTAAAGAAGATACTCAGACTCCTGCGCCTATTTCTGCCGTTGAAGAGGCTAAGCCACCAGCATCTCTAGAAGATGTGGAGAAGATCGATCGTTTTGATCCTGACTTCTCTGCCTTCATGAAGCCAAATGTCGATCCTACAGTTCAGCAGGCTGCATTAAAAAAGATGTTCACCGATCCCCATTTCAATATCATGGATGGCTTAGATATCTATATAGGCGACTACTCACAACCTGATCCTTTGCCCCCAGGCATGCTGGAAAGAATGGTACAGAGCGATATGCTCAACCTTTTCCGTAAGACTGAGGAGGCTTCCAACACAGGGGAAGAGCAATCTGTGGAGCAAACAGCAGCAACCCAATCTCAACAGCCTCTTTTAGAGGCTTCGGACCAAACTGATTTAACATCCACAGACTCCATAGCGCAGACAAAAACTGCTCACTTGGATGAAGTGCCAATAGAGTCCACCCAGAAAAAAACTTAAGAAGATAGTGCATGAGTCAAAAATTAGTCTGTAACTGTAATGGCACCATGCCTTTGGATGCAAAGGTACTTGGTGTTCCAGTGCATCGCTCTTTGTGTAGACAAGAGGTTGGCTCTTTTTTAAAGGCGCTTGATGGATCTGATGCTTTGGTGGTCGCTTGCACCCAAGAGGGCGCGCTATTTAACGAGTTAGCAGAGCAGTCAGAAAAACCTTTGGTAGCACCCTTACGTTTTGTCAATATTCGTGAAGTGGCGGGTTGGACTCAAGAAGCTAAAGCATCAGGACCAAAGATTGCTGCTCTGCTTGCGTTGGCTGATATGCCAGAAGCTGAGCCAGTCCCGGTAGTCAACTATGAAAGCCAAGGCAGACTCTTCATTATTGGTGCGGGATCTGTAGCATTGCCTTGGGCAGAAAAATTGAGCGGGTCATTAGACGTTTCTGTCTTGTGTACTGAGCCTGGTGATTTGCCGCTAGCGCGTAACTACCCCATCTATACCGGTGCAGTCACTAAGTTGGATGGCTACCTTGGTAAGTTCTCAGTCGACTGGGATTTGCAAAACCCAATTGACCCAGAAATGTGTACTCGTTGTGGCGCTTGTGTGGAAGTCTGCCCAGAGAATGCGATTGACCTTTCATTTCAGATTGATTTGAGTAAATGTAAATCGCATCGCGATTG
>CAMBBT010000111.1 GCA_945864455.1 Polynucleobacter meluiroseus
GCTGGTGAAAGGTTTTAATTTACCAAATAAACCTTAGACCTTGCATATGACAGGCTTGTATTGATGAATGTTTCTCCTGTGGATTGCCCGCTATTACTTAGCATTTGGAAAGAAGAGCTGCTCACCACCAATTTGGTAGCTCGCAATCACGTCTTGACCGTTCTTAGAAAGTAACCAATCAATAAAGGCCTGTCCCTCAGCTTTTTTCACATGAGGAAACTTCGCTGGATTCACTAACATCACACCGTATTGATTAAAGAGCTTAGGATCACCTTGCACTAGGATGACTAAATCACCGCGGTTCTTAAAGCTCAGCCAAGTAGCACGGTCTGCCAGAATATAACCATTCATGGCGGATGCAGTATTCAGGGCAGGGCCCATACCAGAGCCTGTTTCTTTATCCCAAGTTTGAGTTGGTGAAGCTGTAACGCCTGCACCTTTCCAGTAACGTACTTCAGCTGCATGGGTACCACTCTTATCGCCACGTGAGACAAAAGGAGCTTGTGCAGCAGAGATTTTCTGAAGAGCTACTTGAATATCTTTACCACCACCAATTTTTGCAGGATCTGACTTAGGTCCGATTAACACGAAGTCGTTATACATCACTTCATTGCGTTTGCTTGCATAGCCTTCCTCAACAAATTTTTCTTCAGCTGGCTTGTCATGAACAAATACGACATCAGCATCTCCGCGACGACCAATATCCAATGCCTGACCGGTTCCTACTGCAACTACTTTGACATTAATTCCAGTCTTCATCTTGAAGATGGGGAGCATGAATTCAAATAGGCCAGATTGTTCAGTAGAGGTCGTTGAAGAAACCACAATGCTTTTTTCTTGGGCAATGGCAGACGGTGCTAGGATGAATAAATTAATTAAGGCTATTGCTAGCAAGCGGGTAGATAGAAATCTCATTAATACTTTCAGACTGTTGCAATAAAGATTGTGTATATTTTAAGGTGTGTATTACTGAGTTTAGTCCTACTTGGCTTGATATACACTGGGGTTTCAACCTTTTTGTGAAATCGAAATGCGACTATTTATTTTATCCTTACTGTTGTTCTTATCGCAGGGCGTGTTTGCTCAGCAGGCTACTATTGCCGTTGCTGCCAATATGAAGGATGCTTTTACCGAGATTAATACAGCATTCAAAGCCGCAGGTAATCCAGATATCCGGATTGTGTATGGGTCTTCTGGGAACTTCACAGCGCAGATCATGAATGGCGCACCATTTAACTTATTTATTTCTGCTGATGAACATTTTCCGATTGAGCTCTTTAGGAGGGGGAAAGCAATTGATCAGGGCGTTGTCTACGCTACCGGTAAGTTAGCCATCATTTCAAAGAATTCTGCCGGGATATCCTTAACAGATTCTAAGAGTGAACTCATTAAGGTCATTAGCAAGGCCAATAAGATTGCGATTGCCAAGCCTGAGTTGGCCCCCTATGGAAAAGCAGCTATTGAGTATTTGAAGGCTGAAGGGCTTTGGGATATTGCCAAAGACAAATTAATCTATGGAGACAATATTGGCATTGCAACCATGTATGTAGTAACGGGCGCAGCTGATTTGGGTTTTACTGCGCTCTCTTTAGCGAAGTCTACAGAAGTTGCTAAAGATACTAGTTATATTTTGGTGAATAACAAACTCTATGAGCCCATTAAGCAAAGAATGGTTTTAATCAAGGGTGCTCCGCGAGAGGCGACAACTCTTTATCAGTTTATGCAAAGCCCTCAAGCCAAATTGATTCTTCAGAAGTACGGCTACAGCACGCCTTAGTTCCTATTACGGCAGCACGTGAAGTCGTAGTGAGCTCTCTAGAAACTGTCTATGCTTTATCGAGTGCAAGAGATGCAGCAGAAGTATTAATTCCTTCAATCTCTTCTGCTTCTGACTTACTTGGCTACGAAAGTATTCTCAAGTTTTCCAATGCCACCCATTTCAACGACCACAACATCACCGTTTACTAAATATTTTGGCGGCTTAAAGCCAATGCCTACCCCAACTGGAGTGCCTGTAGCGATCAAATCACCTGGGTATAGCGTGATCCCAGCCGAGACAGTGGCAATCATATTCGGAATATCAAAGATTAAATCTTTGGTGTTGGAGTTCTGACGTAATTCGCCATTCACCCAGCACTTTACCGAGATATCATTTGCGTCAACTTCATCAGCCGTAACAACCCATGGACCCATAGGGCAGAAGGTATCAAAGCTTTTGCCCAAGAACCATTGCTTATGACGTTGTTGCCAGTCGCGAGCAGTAACGTCATTAATGGCGGTATAAGCCCAAACATGCTTCATGGCATCGGCTTCACTAATCCCTTTACCGCCTTGACCGATCACGATTGTTAATTCTGCTTCATAGTCAATGCAAGTAGAAACAGCCGTTGGAATGATCACATTGGTATTTGGACCGGTGACAGATTCTGGCGGCTTGGTAAAAAAGATAGCGTGACTAGGTATATCTTCGCCTGGTTTAGCGCTGCCATCAAAGCCGCTGTTGGAAAACTCTTTTGCATGCTCATGGTAGTTTTTACCAACGCAAAAGATATTGCGGCGCGGTCTTGGTACTGGGGCTAATAAGCGAATATCGCTAAATTTATGGGTAGCAATTGATTTGGGTAATTTACCGGCTAAATCGGCTCGCAGAATGGCAACAATACCGTCCTCGCTCACATCGACCCCAAGATCAAGCTCTTGTACCGTCTTCCCATCGGCAGAAATGGTGCCAACGCGTGTCTTACCTGGCTCTTTTGCTAAAGAAAATGCTGCATATTTCATGATTGCTATCTCCAGTGGGGGCTATATCTATGCCAACTCTTGTAGTAGGATAAAGATCATAAATAATAACCAAATAAAGAAAGTGAGACAAAAAATGAACATTAACCGTCTACTTGCCTTTGTGGGAGGCTGTTTTTTTGTTACCTCTGTATTCGCACAGGAGGCTTGGCCTACGCGCCCCGTTACGATGGTAGTGCCCTTTCCTCCGGGCGGAGTGGCAGATACCGTTGGTAGGCCGGTAGCTGAAGCCTTATCTCGAAGCTTGGGTCAATCCGTGGTGGTTGAAAATAAACCAGGTGCTGGCGGTGGCATTGGCATGGCATCAGTGGCTAAGTCAAAACCAGACGGTTACACCATTCTCATGGCCTTATCTTCAATTTCGATTATTCCTGAGGCGGATAAAGTGGTTGGCCGTGAACAATCATTTCAATTAAATCAGTTAAAGCCGATTGCTCGCTTCACAGCTGATCCTACTGTTTTGGTAGTAAGAGCTGATAGTCCATGGAAGGATTACAAATCTTTTATAGCCGCCATGCGCACCAATCCTGGTAAATATAATTTTGGTTCCTCAGGCAATTATGGAACGATGCACGTTCCAATGGAGATGCTCAAGGCCTCAGAAAAGTTTTATATGGTTCATATTCCCTATACGGGAGCTGGCCCAGCCATTGTGGGATTATTAGGCGGGCAAGTTGATGCGATTGCTACTGGCCCTTCTTCGATCGTGCAGCAGATCAAAGCTGGTAAGGTACGAGCTTTGGCGCATTGGGGTGATGGCCGATTGGCGAGTATGCCTGAGGTGCCCAGTTTTAAAGAGATGGGTATCAAGATTGAATTTTCACAATGGGCTGGTTTGTTTGTGCCGAGTGCAACACCTGAATATATTACTAATAAGTTACGCGAGGCAGCCAAGCAGGCCGCGACTGATGAGCGGGTTCGTTCGGTTATTAACAGTGCTGGTAGCCCAATTCAATATATGGATGCCCCTGAATTTAAAGCCTATTGGGATAAGGAGTCTGCTCAAATGGTTGACGTTGTCAGAAAGATTGGCAAGGTCGAGTAATGAAAAAACGATTAGGCACCCACGCTAGCTCTGGAGTAAATGCGTTATAAAGTCGTAATAACTTTGGCAGGAATATATTGATATGAGCTTAAAAAAATTGGTCCCATTCATTACCTTGGGACCCTTACTATTTTCAGGGGCAGCTTTTGCCCAATCTGGTGAGGCTACGTACAAACAAGTCTGTATGAGCTGTCATGGAGCTGGCGTTGTGAATGCGCCTAAGCTTGGTGATAAGGTAAAGTGGGCGCCACTCATTGCTGAGGGGCAAGTCACTCTCACTGCGCATGGTTATGTTGGTGTACGTGCAATGCCTGCCAAAGGGGGCAATCCTAATTTAAGTATCGAGGGATTTGCTGACTCATTGGTTTATATGGTCAATAATTCTGGCGGTAATTGGAAGTCACCTAATCCCCAAACCATTGCAGCGATTAATAAAGAAGTAGAGGCTCATAAAGCAAGGTTAAATAAGAAGAAGTGAATCAATTCAGCGCTAGATCAGGGATGTAGTTCATGAATCTTGAGCCCCATCAGATTGAAGTCATTGGTTATTGCGCCGCATTCTTAACCACCATCGCCTTTATGCCCCAGGCAATACAGTCTTGGCG
>CAMBBT010000112.1 GCA_945864455.1 Polynucleobacter meluiroseus
GGCGGCACCTTCTTAACTTTCTCAGATTACAGTCGTAATGCAATTCGCATGGCTGCTTTGATGAAGTTGCGTAGCATCTTTGTTTTCACCCATGATTCCATTGGTCTTGGTGAAGATGGCCCAACCCACCAATCTGTGGAGCAAGTTGCCAGCTTGCGCCTGATCCCAAATCTGATGGTTTGGCGTCCTTGTGACACTACTGAGAGCGCTGTAGCTTGGGGTTCGGCTATCGAGCGCAAGAATGGCCCTAGCGCCTTGATCTTTAGTCGTCAGAACTGCCCATTTGTTTCTCGAAATGCTCAGCAAATAAAAGATATTGCACGCGGTGGTTACGTATTGCGGGATTCCCAATCTGGAAAGATTAATGCGGTCGTCATCGCTACTGGCTCTGAAATTGCACTCGCTTTACAAACGGCAGAACGTTTAGAAAAAGAGAGTGAAGGAAAAATTGGTATTCGGATAGTTTCGATGCCATCTACTACGGTTTTTGATCAACAAGATGCTGCCTATAAAGCAAAGGTATTGCCAGCTAAGATTCCTCGCATTGCGGTTGAAGCCGGCGTGAGCGATTTCTGGTGGAAATATGGTTGTGCCGCTGTTCATGGCGTAGATACCTTTGGTGAATCTGCACCTGCAGGTCAGTTGTATGAATATTTTGGTTTAACAGTTGATCAAATTGCAAAGACTGTTAAGCAATGTATCGCACAGAAATAATCATCCAGCATTTAAAATGGGTAAGGGGTAATAAATGACAATTCATGTCGCAATTAATGGTTACGGACGTATCGGGCGCATGGTACTGCGGGCTCTTTACGAAGATCAGGTCAATGGGAAGCCACGGCGTGACATCAAGATCGTTGCGATCAATGCGATGGGCGATATCGCCATTAATGCCCACCTTACTCAGTATGACTCAGCGCATGGCCGCTTTCCTGCAGAGGTATCAGTCGATGGAGACTGCATGGTGGTCAATGGCGATCGCATTAAAGTGTTCTGCACCCGTAACCCTGCAGAAACCGCGTGGGGTGAATTAGGTGTAGATTTAGTTTTAGAGTGCACCGGCAAATTTACCTCCAAAGAAAAAGCCATGATTCATATAGAACAGGGTGCAAAGAAAGTATTGATTTCTGCTCCTGGTGAAAAAGATGTGGATGCAACGATTGTTTATGGTGTTAACCAAAATGTATTGAAGCCAAGTGATGTGGTGGTATCTAATGCCAGTTGCACCACGAACTGCTTGGCACCCTTGGTCAAGCCCTTGTTAGAAAAAATTGGGATTGAGTCTGGCTTGATGACAACTATCCATGCATTTACGAATGATCAGGTTTTAACTGATGTGTATCACAAAGATATGCGTCGTGCGCGCTCCGCTGTTACCAGCATGATTCCAGCCATGACTGGGGCAGCAAAGGCAATCGGTTTGGTCTTGCCAGCATTAGCAGGGCGTTTTGATGGTTTTGCGATGCGCGTCCCCGTGATCAACGTTTCCGTAGTTGATCTCACTTTTGTAGCAAGTCGCGCTACTAGCCTTGATGAAGTGAATTCCATTCTGAAGGCTGCGAGCGAAGGCGAGCTTAAGGGAATTTTGGGTTTCAATACTTTGCCTTTGGTTTCGATCGACTTCAACCACGATCCTCGTCCAAGTATTTACGATGCTTCCCAGACCCGTGTTTCTGCTGATGGTAAGTTAATCAAGGTATTGGCTTGGTATGACAATGAGTGGGGCTACTCGGTGCAAATGCTCAATGCAGCAGAAGCCCTGATGGCTGTAAAGTAAGAAAAATGAGCTGAAAAGTAAAAAAGACCTCAATTTGAGGTCTTTTTTATAAATAGGCAGCCTAAAAGCTTTAAAACGTCTATTTTTTCTTATTTCTGCAGTTTTTCGTTTGGCAGTGGCCATACAGCGCTAAAGAATGCTCCTGGAGCTTAAATCCGAGGTTTTTAGCAATATCCCGCTGTCTTTTCTCTATGGCCTCATCTACAAACTCTTCCACATGGCCGCAATCGAGGCAAACCAGGTGGTCGTGATGCTGACCCTCATTCAGCTCATAAATTGCCCTGCTATCACCTTTGCTGGACTCAAAATGGCTACGGAGAATAAGCCCCGCCTGCTCAAATTGGGTGAGGACACGATAGACCGTGGCAAGACCGATTTCTTGATCTTCTTTGGCTAGGGCCATAAATACATCCTCAGCGCTGAAGTGGGTACCGCCATTCTGATGAAAAAAATCCAGAATTTTCATACGAGGACCGGTAGCCTTTAGGCCAATGTCGCGCAAATCTGCAGGAGTAGGGTTTTGGTTCGTATTCATGGCTTTGGGAGCTAAAATCAAGGTCTCAATAATACGGCCAGCTATGCAAAATTGTCTTGAACTTTTTAGTCGCTTTTTGAACTCTGTGTTTCAGAGGGTTTATGGCATTACCAGCTTTGGCCTCGCCGCTTTTGCTGTGACTGCCCTAATGGGGCTTTCTGCTTGCACTTCCGCGGTTGATAACACCCAGCGCGCCTGGATGAATAAAGTGTTTAGACCTTATGTTCCAGACATTGTTCAGGGCAATTTTATTTCTAGCGAGCAATATGCGAAGTTGGAATTGGGTATGAGTCGTGAGCAGGTGCGTCAAATTTTAGGAACTCCTTTATTGGCAAGTTATTTCCATGCCAATCGCTGGGATTACATCTTTGAATTTAAGCGTTCAAATCAAGTTGTTGGTAAAGAGCGCCGTGTAACGGTCTTTTTTGATGGCGATAAAGTGGTGAAGTTTGACGGTGATGCATTACCAACTGAAGTTGAGCTAGTTGCTGAGATTGATAACTACGCAAAAGCTAAGCGCTCATTTTGGGATGTGGTAACTGGATCTAATAAGCCACCCGTAACAAAGCCATTACAGCAACCAGAATTATTAGTTCCCAGTCCAACAGATAATTTACCTAAGGGTGCAGCCATTCCTCCTGCTCCTGCAGCGAGCCAAGGATCCTTCTGGGATTTATTTGGCTCTTCAAAGGCATCTGATGGACAGGCCGTAACGAAACCCGAAACCTTAGGGCCTGGTGCAATGAATGTTCCTCAGCCTACTGTGGTACCAAACAGTAAGAATTAATTTTGTATTAATGACCACATGTGTGGCTCTAACTACCTTTAATTTGAAGTGATGAACTAAATGATGAAAATTGCAATCGCTGGAGCAACTGGTCGCATGGGGAAGATGTTGATTGAGGCCGTGCTCAATACTCCTGACACCCAATTGGCAGGCGCGCTAGAACATTCCTCTTGCCCTCAATTAGGTGATGATGCTGGATCTTTTTTGGGTAAAAAAACAGGTGTCATGATTTCATCTGATGTTGCTCAGGTTCTTGCAAATGCAGAGTTTTTAATTGACTTCACTAGACCTGAGGGCACGATGGCGCATTTGGCTGTTGCCGAGAAAACGGGTACCAAAATGATTATTGGTACTACCGGCTTAAATGCTGAGCAAATTGCCAGCCTTAAAAAAGCATCTGCAAAGTTAGCAATTGTTTTTGCTCCCAATATGAGTGTTGGTGTTAATGCCACATTTAAGCTACTTGAGATTGCAGCCAAGATGCTCAATCAAGGTTATGACATCGAAATTATTGAAGCCCACCATCGTCATAAAGTGGATGCACCCTCAGGAACTGCGCTGAAAATGGGCGAGGTGATTGCTCAAGCTCTAGGTAAAAAATTAGAGGATATAGCTTTATATGCGCGTGAAGGCCATACTGGCGAGCGTAAAGAAGGCTCAATTGGATTTGTAACCATTCGTGGTGGCGATATTGTTGGCGACCATACAGTTCTATTTGCTGGCGATGGCGAGCGAATAGAAATTAGCCACAAATCCTCTAGCCGCCAATCCTATGCGCAAGGTTCCTTAAGGGCAGCCCACTTTCTGCAAAAACAAACATCCGGTCTATATGACATGCAAGATGTTCTTGGTTTACGTAAGTAGCATCCAGCATTAACTAATCAATAAAAATAGAAGAAAAGAGCTTTCTTGAATGAGTAAGGATTACGACTACCGCAGCATTGAAGCGGCAGCACAAGCTGATTGGGAAAACGCACAAGTCTATCGAGTTTCTGAGAATGCTGTAGATCTCTCTGGTAAGAAAAAACCAAAGTATTACGCTTGCTCTATGTTGCCTTATCCATCTGGTAAGTTACACATGGGGCATGTGCGTAACTACACCATTAATGATGTAATGTCACGTCAGCTTCGCATGCAGGGCTATAACGTTTTAATGCCAATGGGTTGGGATGCCTTTGGTATGCCCGCTGAAAATGCGGCGATTCAGAATAAAGTGCCACCAGCAAAATGGACTTACGACAATATTGCTTATATGAAAAAGCAAATGACTGCGATGGGTTTGGCAATTGATTGGTCGCGCGAAGTT
>CAMBBT010000113.1 GCA_945864455.1 Polynucleobacter meluiroseus
CTTTGATGGCCAATGGCTCCACTCACTTAGTTGAGCACGTTGGCGTCTTTAGCCCCAAGTCAGTGGATCGCCCTGAACTCAGCGCTGGTCAAGTGGGCTTCATCATCGCAGGCATTAAAGAATTAAAGGCTGCAAAAGTAGGTGATACCGTCACACACGCTGTCGGGCAAGTAGGTCGAACACCTGCTGTCGTGCCATTACCTGGGTTTAAGGAAGTCAAGTCTCAAGTGTTTGCTGGTTTATATCCAGTCGAAGCAAGTGAATACGATCAGTTGCGTGAATCTCTTGAGAAGTTAAAGCTCAATGACGCATCTCTCTTGTATGAGCCAGAGGTTTCACAAGCGCTGGGTTTTGGATTCCGTTGTGGATTCTTAGGCTTATTGCATATGGAGATCGTACAAGAACGCTTAGAGCGCCAATACGGTATGAACTTGATTACGACTGCGCCAACTGTGGTGTATCAAGTACAGCAATCCGATGGGACGCTCTTGAATGTGGATAACCCATCAAAGATGCCTGAGACCAGTAAGGTTGAAACCATCTTGGAACCCATTGTGACAGTCAATCTGTACATGCCTCAAGAGTATGTGGGTTCCATCATTACTTTATGTGTTGGTAAGCGGGGCATTCAGACGGGGATGAACTATTTAGGTCGTCAAGTGCAGCTGACTTATGAGTTACCGATGGCAGAGATTGTGATGGACTTTTTCGATCGGCTGAAATCTATTTCACGGGGCTATGCTTCGATGGATTATGAATTTAAAGAATATCGCCCGGCCGATGTAGTGAAAGTTGATATTTTGATTAACGGTGATCGGGTCGATGCCTTATCAGTGATTGTCCATAGAAGCAATAGCCAGCACCGTGGTCGTGAGGTAGTGTCTAAGATGCGCGGCATTATTCCGCGACAAATGTTTGATGTCGCTATTCAGGCGGCGATTGGTAGCAATATCGTTGCGCGTGAAAACGTCAAAGCCTTGCGTAAAAACGTTTTAGCAAAATGTTACGGCGGTGATATCTCTCGTAAGCGCAAGCTGCTAGAGAAGCAAAAAGAAGGTAAGAAGCGTATGAAACAAGTGGGTAATGTGGAAATTCCACAAGAAGCTTTCTTGGCTATTTTGCAGGTGGAGGGTTAATGAACTTTGCACTCATCCTTTTGATCTTAGTATTAGTTACTGGCATTGCTTATGCCGCTGACAAGTTCTACTTTGCACCACAAAGACGCTTGGCTGGTATTGATCGCATGCCTTTGTGGTTGGAATACACTGCTGGTTTCTTTCCGGTGATTTGCGCAGTGTTTGTCTTGCGCTCTTTCATTGTTGAGCCCTTTAAGATTCCATCGGGCTCCATGATTCCCACTTTACAAATTGGCGACTTCATCTTGGTCAATAAATTTACCTACGGTATTCGTCTACCCGTAATCAATCAAAAGGTAGTAGATCTGGGTACCCCAAAGCGCGGAGATGTGGTGGTCTTCCGTTACCCACGTGATGAGTCTGTTGATTACATTAAACGGGTAGTTGCTTTACCGGGCGATGTGATTACTTAGCAAGACAAACGTCTGGTAATTAACGGCCAACCAGTGCAATACAGTGGCGGCGAGTCTTATCTTGATCCTGAAAATATGCGCTATGCAAAACTCTATGCAGAGGCTTTCCCAGTAGATTTAGGTGGTAACCGTCATGAGATTTTGAATGACTCAGACCGTCCTAGCGTATTTCCGACAGAGCGCTTTCCAGGTTCCGATTTTTGCCAATATCAGCAATCGGGTTTGACTTGCAAAGTGCCCCCGGGGCATTACTTTGCCATGGGTGATAACCGTGATAACAGTGCTGACTCTCGTTACTGGGGTTTTGTGCCTGATAAAAATATTGTGGGTAAAGCCTTTTTTGTCTGGTTGAATCTGGGCAATCTGGGTCGCATCGGCGGCTTCGAGTAAAGATCATGAACGCGCGCGCTGTAATTGAAACCGCACCACTACAAGAGCGTCTTGGCTATACATTTAAGAAGCCTGAGCTCTTGAATCAGGCTTTAACTCACCGCAGTCATAGCAAGAAAAATAACGAGCGCTTGGAGTTTTTGGGCGACTCGATTCTCAATTGCGTGGTTGCAGATTTACTGTATGAGCGTTACTCCGATTTAGATGAAGGTGATCTCTCTCGTGTGCGCGCTAATTTAGTGAAGCAGCAGGCCTTATACGAGATTGCACAAACCTTGTCCTTATCAGACTATTTGCGGCTGGGTGAGGGTGAGCTCAAGAGTGGTGGCTTTCGCCGCCCCTCAATTTTGGCTGATACTCTAGAAGCAGTGACTGGAGCCATCTTTTTGGATGGCGGATTTGATGCAGCAAAAGTGTGCCTCAGAAAGCTGTATTCGATCATCCTGGCACAAGTTGATCCAAAGACTCTCGGTAAGGATGACAAAACACTCCTGCAAGAATGTTTACAGAGCTATCAACTGCCTTTACCAACCTACAATGTGACTGGCACTACCGGTGCTGCTCATAACCAGCAATTTGAAGTGGAATGTTTAATTCCTAGTCTCAAGGTATCAGTAAAAGGTGAGGGGGCATCACGTCGTGCAGCTGAACAGTCTGCCGCTAAGACTGCTTTACTAGCAGCCCTCAAGGCTTTGCCACAGGAATCTCGTAAACCTAAGAAAACTCGGTCGGCTAAGAAAAAAGCAGCTAAAAAAGAAGTGGCCGAAGAGCAATTAAATCTGAAGCTGAAGGGCTAATCGTGTTTAGATGCGGCACTATCGCTATTGTTGGGCGTCCCAATATGGGCAAATCAACCCTGCTCAATGCATTGGTTGGACAAAAGATTAGTATTACCTCTCGTAAGGCTCAAACAACGCGTCACCGTATTTTGGGTATTCAGAATCGTGAGGAGGCACAATTTATTTTTATTGATACGCCTGGTTTTCAGACGCGCCTGCTGAATACTCTTAACAAAGCATTGAACCGCACAGTGACCACTGCTCTACAGGATGTGAATGTGGCCTGCTTTGTGGTTGAAGCCGGCTACTTTGGTGAAGACGATAAAAAAGTGATACAACTACTCCCAGCTGATTTGCCGGTAGTGCTTGTTCTTAATAAGCTTGATCTTTTTAATAGCCGTTTTCAGGCACCTTCTGAGCGGGACCAGGCTTTACTCAACTTTATGAAAGATATGTCGCGGCCATGTAATGAGTTAGGTGGCCACGAAGATCAAAAGTCTGAGTTTGCAGAAATCGTACCAATGAGTGCTAAAAGCCCTGGTGATATTCAAAGGCTCTTAGACGTATTAGAGGGCTACTTACCTGAAGCACCGGCTGTCTACGATGGCGATACCATTACCGATCGCAGTGAGCGCTTTCTCGCTGCTGAAATTCTCCGTGAAAAGATCTTTCGCTTTACTGGTGAAGAGTTGCCTTACACCAGCACGGTAGTTATCGATCAGTTCAAGATGGATGGCAAGATGCGTCGTATTGCTGCAACCATTTTGGTCGATCGCGATAGCCATAAAGCCATGATCATTGGTGCCAAGGGCGAGCGCTTGAAGAAGATTTCTACGGATGCCCGGATTGATATGGAAAAGCTTTTTGATGGCAAAGTCTTTCTAGAGACTTGGGTCAAAGTAAAACGGGGTTGGGCAGATGATCGCGCTGAATTACGGGCACAGGGTCTAGAGTAAATTCTCATGGCCTCGATTCGTATTGCTGACGAACCTGCTTTTGTATTGCACAGCATCCCTTATAAAGAAACCAGCTTAATTTTGGATGTCTTTACACGGCAGTACGGCCGTTTAGCCCTCATTGCTAAAGGTGCAAAGCGTCCACACTCGACATTACGTCCAGTGTTGCAACGCTTTCAACCCCTCTTAGTTTCTTGGAGTGGCAAGTCAGAATTGCGCACGCTGACCAAGTCTGAGTGGGTAGGTGGGATACCTTCATTAGTCGGTGATGCATTGCTTTGCGGTTTTTATCTGAATGAATTACTGGTCAAGTTTTTAGCACGTGAAGACGATTACGAAAAACTCTATGATCGTTATACAGAAACGATTAATGCCTTATCTAATCTTGAGTTTGAATCTAAAGGTCTAGAAGAGATCTTGCGTCCCTTTGAGTTATCACTCTTGCAAGAAACGGGTTATGCAGCCGCCCTGGATCGCTGCGTTGAAACCAATGATTTACCCGATGCTAAAACCCAGTATGTTTATCAGCCTGAGCGCGGTATTCGTCCAGTTCAGGGAGATGATCCTGGGCATTGGCCTGTATTAACTGGTAAATCCCTACTTGCTATTGCATCTGGGGATTTTTCTGATTCAGAAACACTATCCGAGAGTAAGCAGCTCATGCGTTTTCTCCTGGGCTTACACCTGCAAGACCAAGTCTTGACTACCAG
>CAMBBT010000114.1 GCA_945864455.1 Polynucleobacter meluiroseus
AACTGTATTTGAGGCGTTATTAATCTTAAGACTGGTAAAACTGAAGTTAAAGCTTAAAAGAAGTGTAAGGCCAAATTTAGGGGGTCGATAATGAAAAAAATCAATCAATTTAGTATCTTAGGAGTTGTCTTAGCTTCATTATTGCTAACTTCACCACTGATTGCCCAAGCGGGCAATATAGGCTGGAATGTATCTGTGGGCGGCGGTCATGGCGGAGGTTGGCGTCCAGCAGCTTATGGCCCAGGATGGGGTCCAGGATGGCGAGGTCATTGGGCTTATGGTGGTGGTCCTTATTACGGACCTTATGCCGGTTACTATGCTCCACCAGTGGTGTATGTATTACCACCTGTAACTTATAGACCTCCTCAACCAATGGTTTTGGCGTCACAACCACAGCCTGCAGTTTGGTATTACTGCCAAGCGACTAGCCAGTATTTTCCATACGCACAAGAGTGCCCCACTGGCTGGCAAGTGGAGCCTGCAACACCTCCAACCAGCAGTGTTCATTCTAAAAGGCCACAACACTAAAAATGATTCTGAATAATTTAAGGTTTGATATGAAACGGTTTATTAATCACACAGTATTAATTGCATCTGCTCTTGCAGCATTAACTGCATGCGTATCTGCGCCAACTGGCCCGACAATTGCTATCATGCCGCGCGAAGGGAAACCTTTTGAAGTATTCCAACAGGAAGATCAACAGTGTCGAGGGTTTGCAGCTAATTCCATTAAAGACAGTAGCAATGCCGCATTAAAGGATGCTGCTACTAGTGCCGCCGTAGCTGCTGCCTTGGGCGCTGCTGCTGGAGCAGTGATTGGTGGTGGTAGTCATACTAATATTGGAACTGGTGCTGGCGTTGGCTTATTAGGTGGCTCAGCAATCGGAGCCATGAATGCATCGGGAAAAGAAAACCAAGCTCAAACACAGTACAACATTGCATACCAGCAGTGCATGTACTCCAAGGGAAATCAGGTTCCTAGCTATCCAACTCCTGGTTCAGGTCGAAGCTACCGCTAAGTCTGGGAAAGCTCTAGCTTTCTATACTTCAACTGGCGGATGCGTTTTTTCATAGCGCTCCGCTGTTTTTCTAAAGAGGTAAAGTAAAAAGCAAGCAGCTAACCCAAGGCTAATGCTGTTGCTAACCCAAAAGCCATTAGCGCCTTGCAAGATAGTAGGCACATTACCAAATACATTAAAGCCCATGAGGTAACCGCCACCAAGACCTACACCCCACAATGATCCTGCGTAGATTAGCATGGGCCAAAAGGCAATGCGATAAGCCCGCAGAATAAATGCGGCAGTCACTTGCAGAGCATCAAAGATTTGATAGAAGGCGATAAACAAAAAGAGAGGGATCGCAAAGGCTTTCACCTCAGCCGGTGGATCGTATAAGTCGAGTAACTGCACTCTGAAGACCCACACAGTAATACCAATAGTGATGCAGGTAGCGGTTGTAAAAAATACCGATGACCAACCAATCTCCTCAGCACGTTCTGGCTTGTCAGCGCCAATTGATTGCGATACCAAAGTCATGGTTGCAATTGAGAGGGAGAGTGGCACCATATAAATTACAGTGCCTAGATTGGCGACAATTTGATGTCCAGCCAATGCAGTAGTACCTAGGCGCGCAATAAAGAGTGACATAAAAGTAAATGAAGTGACTTCAATCAAATAGCTAAAGCCAATGGGCATGCCCAGCTTTAATAATGTCCAGATACGCTGCCAATCTGGCATGCTAAAGCGTATAAAGATTTCAAAGGGTTTATAGAAGCGATCAAACAGAACAAAACCTAGAATCAGTAGCATCCAAGTCCAGTTAATGATGACGGTGGCTACTGCACATCCAGGGCCACCCATGCCTTCGATACCAAAGCCACCATAAATAAAGAGTAAGTTCAGAGGTAGCTTTAACCCCAGACCAATGAGCTGAATGACGGTAATGACGGCAGGACGAGATACTGCGTTATGGAAAGCAATCAAGACACGCATCACCATGCTGGCAGGCAATCCAATCGCCAGAATATTGAGATACAACCTTGCTTTGCTATCAATGTCTGGGCTAAGACGGGAGATAGCCAATATATGATCGGCATTAGTCAAAATCAGACAACCAAGAATAGTAAGAGCAAGAGCAAGCCAAGTAGCTTGTCTTACTTCTTCGCCGATTTCTGAATAACGTTTGGCGCCAAAGAGTTGACCAGCAATCGGTGCGAGGGCAGATACTACTCCAGTAAGGCCAACATAAACACTGATAAAGATTGCTGAGGCCATTGCTAATGCAGCCAAGTCTTCGGCAGAGTAGCGCGCTGTCATGGCGGTATCAAGCACCCCAAACGCAATGACTGCTAACTGACCAATCAGTAAGGGGCCAGCAAGTTTGAGTAAGGCAGGGACGTCCTCGCGCAGGCGCGATAGTTTAAAGTGCAACACTATTTATTCCGGGATGACTTCGTAAAGACGTAAGCGTTCATCACGGTCAGCTGCACGACGGTCTTCCCAAAGTAGCTGGAGTTTTTTATTATTGAGCTTGGCGTATGCTTTGGCCTCAGATTGATTGTGGGTCAACATCCACGGGCAATCAGAGTCATCGCGCAAAGAGAGCTTAGTGAAATAGCTAAAAGAGGCAAGCTGGGCATCGCCGATATTACTGGTGTTAACGCAACCAGCGCCGGAGGGTACTACTTGCGAAAGACGTGCGGCGACTTGACGATAGGTTTTGGCATAGTTAATGGTTGGCAACCAGAGTGTCATTAATAGGACCCACATCAAGGTTGTGCCAGAGGCAGAGATGATGAGGCAACGCCAGATTTCTTTAGGAGCACGCGAGGTTCTCCAGCGCACAACTGCAAGCCATGCACCAGTAATCACGATTGCTACAAAAAGGGCGAAGAAGTTGAACTGAAATTCAAAGCCTGGGAGCAGGCGGGCTACGTTTGCAGCAATTGATGCTGGGAAGCCTGTTACCTTTGCTAACCAAATAACCCAAATGGCAATTGCAATGATGGTGAAACTAAACATCGCAAACCAATCAATGAAGCTAATCATGCTGCGTTTTAAAATAGGCAGACTAAATGCAGCAATGATCGCTAGGCTCGGGATCATTATCATCAAATCGTGTTCATTGGCTTCTGAGCGGAACAAAACATAAATCAAGCTACCAATAAATAAGCTCAAAGGAATGCAAAGATGAGGAGCACGCCAAGCGCCCGCTTCTTTGACACGACCCCAGTGCGCCAAGGAGATGATTGCGAGCGGCCAAACAGGCCAAGCATAGGCCCAAAAGTTCACACTTAAAAAGCCAAGAGATTCTATTGAGGGAGTAGTGCGCATTTCTGGAATATTGCGCCAGCCCTCTTGGGCAGCATGGCGTAAATCCACTGGAACATCAGCCAAATACCAAATGATGGGCCAAATAGCAAAACCGATTAAGCCCAATACAGTGCTGGTTAATGTCCAACGAAAGCGCAACTTGGCATTGCTAGCTAGAACAGCGATGATGGTAGAGCTCACAATCATTAAGCTCAAAGCGAGATTGCTCGAGAGGGTAACAATCACTAAACCGAGCCCAGTCCATAAGCCGCCTTGCCATGGCTTATCTAAGCCACGTACAGTTCCATAGAGCACGATGCTAATGCCCATGAGTTGCGCCATCATCGGGGTCGTTTCATGAGCGCGTTGAGCCAGACCAACGCAAGCTAAGAAGATCAGTAGCGCGCCATCCGCTAAGGTCATGCCATAACTCTTCAAGTCTGGTTGGCCGCCAACAGCCAGTGCCATTGGTTGTACTTCACGACGGCGTCCTAGAAGATAGGTTGCATACCAAATTGCTAAAGCAGCAGAGAAAAAGCAGATGGCAGAATACAGGCGTGCAGCATTGGCAGCACCAATCCAGGAGCCAAATAATTCAATGAGAGTGGCACCCATCCAATAGGGCAGTGGTGCGCCTAAAGAAAGATCGCGACCAGCGATGTGTGGCACAACCCAATCCATAGAGTTGCCGCGGAACAAGGTCCACATACCACCAAAGCCAACCGCATCCTCATTCTTCCAGGGGTCTCGAAAGAAGAGACCCACAAAACCATAAACCAATGTCAACGCAAAAATAACAATGCGTGGAATGGATTTAGTGGCAGCGGCGGTAAGTTTGACCATGGACTCTAATTAAGCAAAAACAAAAAATAAAAAAGGCAGCAAACGCTGCCTTGATTATCTCGTAGAGTA
>CAMBBT010000115.1 GCA_945864455.1 Polynucleobacter meluiroseus
GCTGCCGGCTTAACTGATCAATCCCCTTTAAGCACTCAGGCAGTAGCTAATATTTTTGTACCCAGCTCTTTTGCATACGATATGGTTTATGGAAAATCTACCGCATTTATGCAGCAAGCTTTGCAAAAAGGCGCAAGAGTTAGTGACGGTTTAGGAATGCTAGTAGAGCAAGCTGCTGATACTTTCTTATTATGGCGTGGCGAAACTTTAGCCAAGGCGATTGATCCACGCACAGTGTTAGCCAAACTTCGTAGTTAATTTTTCGATGCGTTGGCTCACTTATTTAGTTAAATGCCTGCTTTGTGGTTTTGTAGCGATGCAGGTCTATTTTGCAATACAGATCGCCTTATGGCTCGTCATTAATCCTTCAAGTACAGCGTTTCAGAGGGCTGAGCGCTGGCGCTTATGCTCATGGCATTGGTCATGTCCTGTCTATTCTGAGTGGACACCTTATGACAAGATTTCTAATAATCTCAAACGGGCTGTATTGGTTAGTGAAGACGATATCTTTTTCCAGCACCAAGGCTTTCGCTTTGAGGATATGAAAAAAGCTTGGGAAAAAAATCAGCAAAAAGCTCAGACAGGAAGTGGCTCTAATACAGCTCTACGTGGGGGCTCAACCATTACACAGCAGCTGGCAAAAAACCTCTTTCTTTCTTCAGAGCAAAATTATTTGCGTAAAGGACAAGAATTCATTATTACCGGGCTTTTGGAGTTAACTCTCTCAAAGCAGAGGTTATTTGAGATTTATCTCAACTCGGTGGAGTGGGGCGAGGGAATCTTTGGTATCGGCTCCGCCTCCCATTATTATTTTGAAAGAACGCCAGCTACATTAGACCGAGATCAAGCTGCTGCCCTAGGTTCTGCATTGCCTTCGCCTAAGTGTTTTGACAAACCTCAATATTGTCGTAAGGCCAATATTCATTTTCCAACTCGCCAAGACTTCATCTTAGAAAATATGGATCGCGTTGCCTTGGCGCCTTATCCAGCACCCAATAAATCAGCCAAATGATTCATAGACTCTGTATTTATTTGGCGGCTGCAGACCTCAGTGCATCCCGAGTGCTTTGCGCCACTGTCCTTGCGGCTTGAGCAAAATCATTGCCAGTGCTCGCATACAAAATGGCCCTTGACGAGTTGATGATCATTCCAGTACCAGGTGCATTTGGAATACGACCTGCTTTAACCGTAGCATCAATGTCACCGCCTTGAGCGCCAATACCGGGAATCAGCAAAGGCATGTCGCCAACAATGGCGCGTACCTTGGCAATTTCTTCAGTGAAGGTGGCGCCGACTACGAGACTGATCTGACCAGAGCCATTCCATCTCTGTGAGGCTAGCTTGGCCACATGCAAATAGAGCGGCTCGCCTGAATTCACATTCAGAAATTGCAAATCTGAGCCACCAGGATTTGATGTGCGGCAAAGCACAATGACCCCTTTACCAGCATGCTTGAGGTAGGGTTCAATGGTGTCAAAGCCCATGTAGGGGTTCACGGTGACTGCATCTGCCCCATAGCGCTCAAAAGCCTCTAGGGCGTAGTGATCCGCTGTGCTACCAATATCCCCGCGCTTGGAATCTAGGATGACGGGGATATGGGGGTATTTATCCTTAAGGTGCTTAATGAGTTTTTCTAATTGGGCCTCGGCTCTTTGGGAGGCAAAATATGCAAACTGTGGCTTAAATGAACACACTAAATCCGCAGTAGCGTCAGCAATTTCTCGGCAGAACTCAAATATTCCCTCAGGTTTGCCTTGGAAGGACGGGGGGAGGCGCTTGGGGTCGGGGTCAAAACCAACACACAGCATGCTGCCTTGGGAAGCCCATGCGGACTGGAGTTGCTGGTTAAAGGTATTTGAGCGAGAGTTCATTGGATTTGGCTTATTTTAGTGAAACTGTCATGTTGTATAGGATAAACTAGCGCACATTCCTTAGGAGTTCACCATGATCAACTTGTTCGTCCTGCAAAATGGCCGCCTCTCTCAAGAGCAAGTCGAAGATCGCAATGAATTGTTGCAATATGCTAATCCTATCTGGATCGACGTCGTTGATCCAGAGGAAGACGAACTTATTTGGATTAAAGAGGCATTTGGGGTGCTTTTGCCTGAGTTGGATGACTTGGGCGACTTGGAAGCTTCTGCTCGCTACTTTGAGGCCGATGATGGCCACCTCCATATTCGTACCGATTTCTTACTGGATGAAGAAGAAACTTCTCGCAACGTGCGAGTGGCTTTTGTCCTGACCAAGCAAGTATTGTTCTCGATTCATGATGAAGATTTGCCAGTGTTCCGCTTGGTTCGACTACGCGCTCGCTTGCGCCCTGGTTCGGTTAGCAATGCAAAAGATGTATTGCTTGATTTGTACTCCACTGATGCTGAGTACTCTGCTGATGCTTTGGAAGAAGTTTATGAAAACTTAGAGCAAGCGGGTAAGCGAGTGCTATCTGACAGCATTAATGATGCTGATGCTGCAGAGGTTTTAGAGACGATTGCGAAAGAAGAGGATACCAACGGACGCATTCGTCGCAATGTGATGGATACCCGCAGAGCCTTATCTTTCCTAATGCGTAGCAAGTTGTTATCTGATGAGCAGCAAGAAGAAGCCCGTCAAATTTTACGCGACATTGATTCTTTAGAAAACCATACTGCATTCTTATTCGATAAGATTAACTTCTTAATGGACGCAACGGTCGGTTTCATTAACTTGAACCAATCCAAGATTATCAAGATCTTCTCGGTGGTATCTGTTGCCTTAATGCCACCTACTTTGTTGGCAAGTGTTTGGGGCATGAACTACAAACATATGCCCGAGTTAGATGCGACTTGGGGTTATCCAATGGCCATTGGTGCGATGATTATTTCAGCCATTATTCCTTTGGGCTATTTCCACAGCAAGGGCTGGATGAAGTAATTAGTTCTTGAGTAGTTGAAGCAAGCCGGCTAATGCATATTCTGCCGCCTGTTGCCGTATTGCTTGTCTATCTCCGCTAAATAACTTGGTTTGACAAGCCGTGACATTTTCACCCGCAGCATTTTGTATAGTCCATCCAAAGCAAACTGTGCCCACGGGCTTTTCTGCTGTGCCCCCTGTAGGCCCAGCAATCCCCGTAATTGAAACACCGATATTGGCGCCAGCATTGCGCTGCGCCCCTTGTGCCATGGCCCTAGCCACAGGCTCGCTCACCGCACCATAAGAAGCTATTAGCTCTGCTGGAACCCCCAAACACTCTGTTTTAGCTTGGTTGCTATAGGCGATATAGCCGCGCTCGAACCACTCACTGGATCCAGATAATTCTGTCAGAGTGGCACAAACCAGACCACCTGTGCACGATTCAGCGAGTGCCAGTTTCCAGCCTCTAGCAAGCAAAAGTTGAGCTAGTGTTTTAGCGTGGTCCATCAAGCTCATATTGAAATCATCTTTTGAATTAAGGCAATTGCTAGTAGTGTAAAGAAGGCTGCAGCAAGGTCATCGACCATAATCCCAAAGCCACGCCACAGTATTTGTAATACGGAGGATTGGGAATGATCACCACCCTCCATCTTTTTAAAGTGACGATCAATCATTCCAATCGGCCCTGGTTTGATTGCGTCAAAAAATCGGAAGAGTCCAAAAGCAATTACCTGCATCCAAATATTACTTGGCATGATAAAAATGAGCACAATCCAAAAGGCAATGATTTCATCCCAAACAATGCCGCCGAAATCTTTTCTGCCTAACTCTTCGCTGACCTGACCACAGACCCAGCACCCTAAGAGAGCTCCACCGCTAATAATCCAAATAAAGTCCTCAGTGGAAAGGAAATACTCGCCTAGCAAGAAGGCTGCCCAAGCCCAGAGAGTACCTACCGTCCCAGGTGCAACAGGGCTGAGACCGCTACCAAAACCAAAGGCAATGGTGCGACTAGCAGTTTGCCTTACCCATTTAAAGGTGGGTCTTGCTAAATTGAGATCTTGCGCAGGGTTCATTTTGCAAAGTGGTCAAATGATTTCAGCAGTGCAGCTGATTTGACATCATCTAGTAAGTCACCATTCTTGATGAGTAAATGCAATTTTTCTATTGCAGCAACTCTTTCTGTAATGCTTCCAATTCTAGTAAGAGGCAAGTTGAGCGCTTTACTGATCTCATCAATGGCGTTTCTCTTCGTAATCGGAGCGGTGAAGCAGATTTCATAATCATCACCACCGCAAGCGG
>CAMBBT010000116.1 GCA_945864455.1 Polynucleobacter meluiroseus
TGACGATTCACTAAGTTTTCGAATCATTCCCCGTGACATGAAATGACCTTATCTCTTGTATATGACCCTGATGTAGCTTGCGCTACCTGACCCAAGAGAGAATCAGTTCAGGGGCAACCGCAATTAAGCGGCTAGTGCGTAACGTTCGTCGTTAGCAGTTATTACATTCCCATTGATTTACGAGATAACGGGTCCTCGGTATGCCCTTGATGCTTTGTAATCCACGTCGAAACCATGTCGACCCCGGAGTTCATGCATAGGAAACCCTATTTTAAAGCCGCTAGCTTTAAATTGCCCAATATCTTTTGGAAGTGTTGTTATCCCCTATTGGGGAAGATGATTTGTAATAAATCGAGAGGTTTATGAATGATGTAATCCGCACCCCAGGCCTCAGGAGGCTCTTTACAACCACAGTAGCCATATGCGGCAGCAACGGTATGCATGCCTGCAGCTTTGCCTGCAATAACATCCCGAATGTCATCACCTACATAAATTGATTTTGTAGGATCGATCTTGGCAATTTTAGCTGCATGCAGAATGGGCTCTGGATGAGGCTTTGGATGTGGCGTTGTATCACCTGACACAGTGGAGGCTGCTCTTTGGCGTAAGCCCATGAGTTCGGTGAGTGGATGGGTGAAGCGCTCACCTTTATTAGTGACAATACCCCAAGGAATTTTTGCCTCTTCTATTTGATCGAGTAAATGACTGATGCCGTCAAATAAGACGCTATCGACTAAGAGCGCCTTTTCATAGTTATGCATGAACTCATCACGTAAGGCAATGTAATCAGCATGATCTGGGGTAATTCCAAATGCGCCCTCAAGAAGTCCACGTGCACCAGCAGATGCATAAGGACGCAGAAATAGATAGGGCTTAGGAGATAGATTACGATCTATCAGTAATTGATTGATTGCGGCAACTAAATCTGGGGCTGTGTCTGCTAAGGTACCATCCAGATCAAAAAAGACCCCGTGATAGGGGCTTACTACATGATGCGTACTTTTCATTGTTTCTGTACGGCAATCATGTAGTTCACATCCACACCATCATTCAGGCTATACACCTGAGTGAGTGGGTTGTAACTTAAACCTTTGATAGCAATCATTTCTAAGCCTGCGTTACGAGTAAAGGCAACGAGTTCCGAAGGCTTAATAAATTTAGCGTATTCGTGAGTGCCCTTAGGGAGCAGTTTAAGGATGTACTCTGCGCCAATAATGGCAAATAAGTAGGACTTGGGGTTGCGATTCAGAGTGCTAAAAAAGAGGGTGCCACCGGGCTTACAGAGCTTAGCGCAGGCGCGAACTACAGAGGCAGGGTCTGGCACGTGCTCCAGCATTTCCATGCAAGTCACTACATCATATTGTTCTGGTTGTTCATCTGCTAGTGCTTCTGCTGAGATAGAGCGGTAAGTGAGGCTAGCACCCACTTCCAATGCATGGAGCTCAGCCACCTTGAGGGCTTTATCAGATAAATCAATGCCAGTAGTATCGGCACCCGATTGCGAGATAGATTCAGCCAGGATGCCTCCACCGCAACCAATATCAACCACTTTCTTACCCTCGAAGTTGACGAAGGTTTTCATCCAATTTAGGCGTAGCGGATTAATGGCATGCAAAGGTTTGAATTCGCTATTCGGATCCCACCAACGATGGGCTAGGGCGCTAAATTTGGCGATTTCGGATTGGTCGACGTTCATGGTGTCTGGGCTTTGGATCTGGTTATTAAAGGATTCTATGAATATAACGGAAATAAAAAAGCCCGCAAGAAGCGGGCTTTTTTAAAAGTAAGGTGAATTACTTTTTAGCAGTTGTACCAACAACTTCGATGTCGGTACGGCGGTTCTTAGCGCGGCCTTGTTCAGTTGCATTGCTTGCAACTGGATTGCTCTTGCCTTTTGATTCTGTGTAGATGCGGCTACCGTCAACACCTTTGCTTGTCAGATAAGCTTTAACTGACTGAGCACGACGCTGACCGAGGGCCATGTTGTATGCATCTGAGCCAACGCTATCAGTATTACCAACAGCAATGATGACTTCTAACTTGATTTTGCTCAAATCACGAGCGATCTTGTCCAAAGTAGCTTTACCTTCTGCCTTCAAGTCAGACTTATTGAAGTCATAAAGGGTGTCAGCTTGCAAGGTGATCTTGCTTTGGCTAACGCCGGAAGCAGCAGGTTTGGCAGCAGGTTTAGCAGCAGCTTTAGGAGCCAATGCGCCATCACAACCTTGTGAAGCTGTAGCAGGTGTCCAGGAAGCATCACGCCAGCACAATGTGCCGTCGCCGTTTTTCCAGTTAATACCAGAGCTGTTTACCCAGTTATCAACGCTTGGATGATTTGCGGCACCGGCAGTAGCAGAAAAGGTAATAACAGAAGCTAGCAACAATTTCAGGGTTTTGTTCATTTTTAGTCCTCAAAAATCTCTTTTAATTAAAGTCAAACTTAAATGTAATTCGCCCTACTTTGATGCAAAAGACTGCAAAGCGACACATCTCAATTTCGTACAAACTGACAGAATCTTATCATAGGGGCCACCTACCATCAAAATGATATTATTTATAGATGGAACAAGCCGCTAAAGAAACACTACCAGTATCCCTTGAAGACGAAATGCGACGGTCCTATTTGGACTACGCAATGAGCGTGATTGTCGGCAGAGCCCTGCCAGACGTACGTGACGGCCTCAAACCGGTTCACCGCCGGGTCTTATTTGCGATGTATGAATTAAACAACGATTGGAACCGATCTTACAAAAAATCTGCCCGTATAGTTGGCGATGTTATCGGTAAATACCACCCACACGGTGATTCTGCGGTGTATGACACCATTGTTAGGATGGCTCAGGATTTCTCCTTACGCTATATGCTGATTGACGGCCAGGGTAACTTTGGCTCAGTAGACGGTGATAACGCTGCTGCAATGCGGTATACCGAGATCCGGCTCCGCAAGATCGCCCATGAGCTTTTGGCTGATTTGGACAAGGAAACCGTCGATTTTGGGCCAAATTACGACGGTAGCGAGAAAGAACCCCTGATTCTGCCTGCCAAAGTGCCTAATTTGCTGATTAATGGCAGTTCTGGCATCGCTGTAGGCATGGCAACCAATATTCCCCCTCACAACCTAGATGAGGTCGTTACAGCCTGTTTACATGTCTTGCATAACCCAGAGTGCTCGATTGACGAACTGATTGAGATCATTCCAGCCCCCGATTTCCCAACCGCCGGCATTATTTACGGCGTTCAAGGGGTTCGTGAGGGTTATCGCACTGGTCGTGGTCGTGTCGTGATGCGCGCCAAAACTCACTTTGAAGATATTGATAAGGGCGCACGTCAAGCCATCATCGTGGATGAGTTGCCATATCAGGTAAACAAAAAGAACTTGCTTGAGCGCATTGCTGAGTTGGTGAATGAGAAAAAAGTTGAGGGTATTTCTGATTTGCGTGATGAATCAGATAAATCCGGTATGCGCGTTGTGATTGAACTCAAGCGCGGTGAAGTACCAGAAGTCGTTCTCAATAATTTATATAAGAGTACTCAGCTACAAGATAACTTCGGCATGAACATGGTGGCCTTGGTGGATAACCAACCGCGCCTGCTGAACTTAAAGCAGATGTTGGAGTATTTCTTACAGCATCGCCGTGAAGTCGTCACGCGTCGTACTATTTTTGAATTACGTAAAGCTCGCGAGCGTGGGCATGTGCTAGAAGGTTTGGCTGTTGCATTAGCAAACATCGACGAATTTATTGCGATCATTAAAGCGGCTGCAAATCCGGTGATTGCAAAGCAAGAGTTGATGGGTAAAGCTTGGGACTCGTCTATGGTGCGCGAGATGTTGGCACGGGCCGAGACCGATACCCCAGGCGGTCGCAATGCTTATCGTCCTGAAGGCTTGCTGCCTGAGTACGGTATGCAGACTACTGGCCTGTATCGCCTCTCTGATAGTCAAGCGCAAGAAATTTTGCAGATGCGTTTACAACGCTTGACTGGTCTTGAGCAAGACAAGATTGTCAATGAATACAAAGAAGTGATGTCAGAGATCTCTGACTTGTTAGATTTGTTAGCAAAGCCAGAGCGCGTCACCTCTGTGATTGAAAGCGAACTCAAAGAAGTCCAAGCAGAGTTTGGTAAAGCAGGCGGTGATAGTGGTCG
>CAMBBT010000117.1 GCA_945864455.1 Polynucleobacter meluiroseus
TTCAAGAACTCTGGACGGAAATGACTCTTAAGCTCTTCAAACACTGCTTCTTTAATTTCTAACTGTTTCTTGCCAGTCATCGACTGAATAAGATGCGAGCCAATATTGCTGGTCATCACAATCACGGTGTTCTTAAAGTCTACGGTACGGCCTTGACCATCGGTTAAGCGACCATCATCTAATACTTGAAGGAGCACGTTAAAGACATCAGGGTGTGCTTTTTCAATCTCGTCAAAGAGAATTACGCTATAGGGGTGACGACGAACCTTTTCAGTTAAATAACCACCCTCTTCGTAGCCCACATAACCTGGAGGCGCACCAATCAAACGCGCAACGCTATGCTTCTCCATAAACTCACTCATATCAATCCGAATGAGATGCTCTTCACTATCAAATAAGAATCCTGCTAAAGCTTTACAGAGTTCAGTCTTACCAACACCAGTGGGCCCTAAGAATAAGAAAGACCCGTAAGGACGATTCTCTTCAGACAAGCCAGCACGGGAGCGACGGATCGCATCTGATACCGCACGAATGGCTTCTTGCTGGCCAACTACTCGCTTATGTAAGAGCTCTTCCATCTTGAGTAACTTATCGCGCTCACCTTGCATCATCTTGGATACCGGAATACCAGTAGCACGAGACACCACTTCAGCAATTTCTTCTGCACCCACTTGGGTGCGTAAAAGCTTGTTCTTCACAACGCCATTTTTATCACCTTTAGCTTCGGCTGCGGCAGCAGACTTGAGCTTGGATTCCAGCTCTGGTAATTTTCCATATTGCAATTCAGCGACCTGCTCTAATTTACCTTCGCGTTGTAACTTAACAATGTCAGCGCGAACTTTCTCAATCTCTTCTTTCAGATTAGCAACGCCCAAAACAGCGCCCTTCTCGGCTTTCCAGATTTCTTCTAAGTCAGCATACTCAGCGCCAAGTCGCTTGATTTCATCCTCAATCAGGCCAAGACGCTTTTGGGAGGCCTCATCTTTTTCTTTCTTAACCGCTTCACGCTCAATCTTGAGTTGAATCAGACGACGCTCTAATTTATCCATCACCTCTGGCTTAGAATCAATCTCCATCCGAATGCGTGAACCTGCTTCGTCAATTAAGTCGATCGCCTTATCCGGTAAGAAACGATCAGTAATATAGCGATGCGATAACTCCGCAGCAGCCACAATCGCAGGATCGGTAATCTCAATACCATGGTGCAACTCATAACGCTCTTGTAAACCACGCAAGATTGCAATCGTTGCTTCCACGCTAGGCTCTTCAACCATGACTTTTTGGAAGCGGCGCTCTAAAGCCGCATCTTTTTCAATGTACTTACGGTACTCATCTAAAGTGGTTGCGCCGATGCAATGCAATTCACCACGAGCCAAAGCTGGCTTAAGCATATTGCCGGCATCCATTGCGCCATCACCCTTACCAGCCCCCACCATCGTATGAATCTCATCAATAAAGATGATGGTTTGGCCTTCATCTTTGGCAACGTCACTTAATACAGCCTTCAAGCGCTCTTCAAACTCACCGCGATACTTGGCACCCGCTAACAACAAAGCCATATCCAAGACAAGGACGCGCTTGTTCTTGAGAGTTTCTGGAACCTCGCCGTTCACAATACGCTGAGCTAGACCTTCAACAATCGCAGTCTTACCGACACCAGGCTCACCAATCAGTACTGGGTTGTTCTTACCGCGACGCTGCAAGATCTGAATGGTACGCCGGATCTCATCGTCACGACCGATCACGGGATCTAACTTGCCCATACGAGCACGCTCAGTTAAATCGATGGTGTATTTCTTTAAGGCTTCACGTTGACCTTCGGCATCTGCACTATTCACTGATTCCCCTCCGCGAACTAAATCAATAGCTGCTTCTAACGATTTACGATTTAATCCATTTTCACGAGCCACTTTGCCAAGCTCGCCTTTGTCATCCGCCACCACTAGCAAGAACAACTCGCCAGCAATAAATTGGTCATTGCGCTTGTTGGCTTCTTTTTCACATAGGTTGAGCCAGTTACTTAAATCACGACCAACCTGTACTTCGCCACTAGTGCCCTGTACTTCTGGCAAATTCGCAATCGTCTTCTCTGTGCCTTTTTCTAGGCCTGAGATATTGACACCAGCACGGGTTAGTAGGCTCTTAGCAGCCCCATCGGAATCACGGAGCATTGCCTGCAAAACGTGGGCTGGCTCAATATATTGGTTATCTTTGGCTAAAGCGATGCTCTGGGCCTCACTTAAGGCCTCTTGAAATTTGGTTGTTAACTTATCTATTCTCATTTTTGCACTCGATATATGTATCTATAGAATATAAGGTCAATATGACAGATTTCAAGGCTTTTACGCCTTCTTTTTAAGTGAATTTATCCCTACTTTGACCTGGCTTGTTTACCTGCTTGAATGCGCTGATGGCACTTACTATGTCGGTATCACTAACCGCCTAGAACATCGTCTAGAAGCGCACAATTTGGGGCAAGGCGCTCGCTATACAAGATCTCGCAGACCTGTTGTCCTATTGGCAACTCAAGAACACCCTGATCGATCAGAGGCATCCAAAGCCGAGGCGAGATTAAAGCAACTTCCTAGAAGCGAGAAGTTGAAGTTTTTTAAAGGTAAATTTACTTCTTAACCCAGCGTGCCATTGCAGCATCGTCAGTCACGCGGGCATCAACCCAACGAGCACCCTCAGAGGTATCTTCTTTTTTCCAGAATGGAGCTGCCGTCTTTAGATAGTCCATGATGAACTCACAAGCCGCAAATGCTTCGCCTCTGTGAGCACTAGTCACCACCACCAAAACAATTTGATCTTCAGGTAGTAGTGGACCAATCCTGTGAATGACTAAGGTTTGATAGATATCCCAACGCGTCTTGGCTTGATCCAAAATTTCTTGTAATGCCTTTTCAGTCATGCCAGGGTAATGCTCTAGTGTCATTCCCTTTACCTGGCTGCCATCGTTCATATCACGCACAGTGCCTAAGAAAGTCACTACTGCGCCAACTCTGGGAACGCCTTTGCGGAGCGCTGCTATTTCAGCGCTAATATCAAAATCTTTTTCTTGAATACGGATTGAGCTCGACATATCAGCCTCCAGTCACCGGCGGAAAGAAAGCAATCTCAGCATTTTCTTTGAGGGGTGTACTTGCATCAACCATCACCTGATTCAGGGCGCAGCGTAAGGCCTTGCCTTGTGCCAATACTTCCGCCCAAGGATTGCCGCGCTCAGCTAAGAAGGTTCTCAGATCTGCAATCGTTTTGATGCTCTCGGGGATGGTAATGCTTTCTTGTGAAACTCCAAGGGCTTCACGTAAAGAGGCAAAGAATCGTAATTCGAGTTTCATGAGGTAATCGTAAACCGATTATTTGAGTAGTGCATCAAATGGGATGTACTTCACTAGATCACCGGCTTTAATTGGCTGGTTTGGTGGGCAATCTACTAGACCATCACCCCAAGAGGCGCTAGTGAGCACGCCAGAGCTTTGATTGGGGAATAAATCTAAGCCACCATTGTTATTGAGCTTAACGCGCAAGAACTCATTGCGGCGATCGGCTTTTAACCAATTAAAATCTGCGCGCACTAAATAAGATTGCGTTTGTTTTGCTTCGCGGCCCTGTAATTTCAGAATGAAGGGTCTTACGAATAATAAAAAGGTTACAAAGCTTGAAACTGGGTTACCGGGCAAACCAATAAACCATGCTTCACCATCTTCAGGTTTGTCTGATTTACGAACAGCACCAAACGCCAAGGGTTTACCTGGCTTAATGGCAATTTGCCATAGATCTAGTCTTCCTTCGGCAGTTACAGCAGGCTTGATATGATCTTCTTCACCAACCGATACGCCACCAGACGTAATGATGAGATCATGATCTTTACTTGCTTTACGTAACGCCGCTCTCGTTGCATCTAGCCGATCAGGAACAATTCCTAAATCCGTTGGATCACATCCCAGTGATTTGAGGCAAGCCAATAAAGTATCGCGATTGGAGTTG
>CAMBBT010000118.1 GCA_945864455.1 Polynucleobacter meluiroseus
TAGTCAATATTGTGGCCTAAGTGAAAGCAAATAGATGAGCGCAAATCAGATTCGACGTAGCTTGCTAGCTTTAATAGCGACAGCACCAATCAGCGGCTTAATTGCTTGTGGCTATCGTATGCGAGGGATGGTAAATTTACCTTTCAAAGTCATTGCGATTGTGGGTAATCCATCCCCACCATTACGAGCTGATTTGCAAACTGGAATTTTGACGGGTTCGGATGTCAAGGTTGCCATTAACCCTAAAGATGCTGATTTAATTTTAGACATCAGTAATGAAATTAATGGTCGTGAAATTTTGGCATATAACTCAAATGGTCAAGTCTCTGCTTATCGCCTAACTATCCGCGTTACCTTTAGGGCTTATGACGTTGCAGGTGGAGATATTGTTCCTGACAGCGAGATTTATATAACAAGGGATATGGACTTCTCAAATACCACTGTTTTGGCAACCGATGTTCAGCAGCAGCAGTTCTTAACTTTAATGCGTAAAGACATGGCATTACAAATCCTACGCCGTATTTCTGCTGCTGCTAAAAATCCTCAAGTAAGATCTTTCTAAAGAGAGATAGAGAACTCGCATGGTCAAAGTTGATGCCTTGCAAGCCCATCTCAAATCATTGAGTTCCGGTAGTGCTATGTTGCCGCTCTATGTTTTTAGTGGCGATGAGCCCCTTTTGATGATGGAGGCAATGGATCAATTGCGTTCAGTCGCTAAGACGCTAGGTTTTACTGATCGTGAGGTCATGGTGCAAGAGCGTGGGTTTGATTGGAGTGCTCTGATGAATGCTGGTCAAACAATGTCTTTATTTGGGGATAAGCGTTGGGTCGAGTTACGCATACCAACTGGTAAGCCAGGGCGAGATGGAGCAGATGCTCTAAAACAATTTGCCGCACAAATCGCATCTCAACAAGATGGCGCAGATGGGCCAGATACTGTGGCGTGTATTGTGTTGCCAAGATTAGATGGAAAAACAAAGACATCGGCTTGGTTTAGTGCTTTAGACGATGCTGGGATGGCTATTCAGGTGGATACCATGGATCGTAGTCATTTGCCGCAATGGATTTCTGGGCGGCTGAAGAAGCAAAGTCAAGAAGTTGAGTCTGGGCCTGAGGGGCAGCGCGCTTTAGAGTTTGTTGCCGATCAAGTTGAGGGCAATTTAATCGCTGCGCATCAAGAGATACTGAAATTAGGTTTGCTATACCCGAGTGGCAAATTAACTGAAGAGCAAATTCGTTCTTCTATTTTGAAAGTGGCTCGCTATAACGTTTTTGAATTAACCGAGGCCATGCTGGCGGGTGATTTACCTAGACTAAATCGCATGTTAGACGGCTTAAAAGGGGAGGGTGAGCCCCTAGTATTAATTTTATGGAGCGTAACTGAAGAGCTTCGGCTACTATCTAAATTGAAGGCTGCAAGCGATGCTGGAGAATCTGTTCAACAGCTGATGCGGGCTAATCGGATTTGGGGCAATAAAGAGCGTTTGTATCCAGCTGCTATTAGAAGGGTCCAACCGTTAAAGCTGCGCAGGGCAATGCAGGTTGCCGCAGGCTTGGATCGGCAGTCAAAGGGTTTGCATGCAGCGGAACTACCAGCAGATCCATGGGATGGTTTACGTTTACTTGGAAATTTATTGCGGTAATGGTTTAGAAAATGAGGAATATAGGTGTGGCGATGAGTTTGAATATTCAAGAGATGATGCAAGATATTGGCAAGCGGGCGCGGAGCGCATCGCGTGCGATGGCACGTGCATCATCAGCGCAAAAGAATCAAGCTCTTTTACATATTGCTAAGCTTGTACGCCAAAAAGTAGCTGAGATTCAGAAAGTGAATCAGGTTGATATAGAGCGCGCAAAAGGAAATGGCCAAGATGCCGCTTTTATAGATCGTTTAACGATGAGTGCTAAGACGATCCAAACCATGGCTTTAGGTCTTGAACAAATCGTTTCTTTAGATGATCCTATTGGTAAGATCTCTACATTTCAAAAGCAAGCCTCTGGCATTGAAATCGGCCAAATGCGTGTTCCACTGGGTGTGATTGGCATCATCTATGAGTCACGCCCTAATGTCACGATTGATGCGGCAGCACTTTGTCTGAAGTCAGGTAATGCTGTGATTTTGCGTGGCGGATCAGAAGCCATTGAATCGAATACCTTGCTAGCTCAAATTATTCAAGAGGGATTGGCTGCAGCAAGCCTGCCTAAATATGCTGTTCAGGTTGTCACAACAACCGATCGCAGTGCTGTTGGAGAAATGATCACGATGACTCAATATATTGATGTGATCGTGCCACGGGGTGGCAAGAGCTTGATTGCAAGGTTAATGGCTGAAGCGCGCGTACCAATGATTAAGCATCTAGATGGTATTTGTCATACCTATATTGATATAGATGCTGATATTGCGATGGCAGTGAAGGTCTGCGATAACGCTAAAACCCAGCGTTACGCGCCATGCAATGCGATGGAAACTCTTTTAGTGAATGAAGATGTTGCCCAAAAAGTATTGCCAATACTTTGCAAGATCTATCAAGATAAGGGTGTGGAGTTACGAGTTGATAGCCTTACTCGTAAAACACTGGAGTCAAATGGTTTTAAGAATTTGGTAGATGCTACAGAGGAAGATTGGTACACAGAATATTTGGCTCCTATTCTGTCTATTAAGACAGTGGCTGATATCGATGAAGCCATGAATCATATTGAGCGTTATGGCAGCAAGCATACCGATGCAATTATCACGAATAATAAAGCTCAGGCAGATCGCTTCTTGCGCGAGGTCGATAGTGCCAGCGTGATAGTGAATGCCAGCACGCGTTTTGCGGATGGCTTTGAGTATGGCTTGGGAGCAGAGATTGGTATTTCTAATGATAAGTTACATGCCCGCGGCCCAGTTGGCTTAGACGGCTTAACCTCCCTGAAATATATTGTCATGGGCCATGGCGAGATTCGTAGCTAAAAATATGACGAATTCTTACCTCTGGATTAAAACTTTCCATATTGTCTTGATTACTTCCTGGTTTGCGGGTCTGTTTTATTTACCACGTATCTTTGTGAACTTGGCTGATGAGAAAAATCCTGATGCTTATGCACGCCTTTTAGGAATGTCTGATCGTCTCTTCCGCTTTATGACTATCTTGGCTGTCCCGGCTGTATTGCTTGGGGTAATACTCTGGCTTTACTTTGGTGTGGGTGCAGGCGATCTCTGGATGCACGCTAAGTTATTTTTTGTTCTTTTACTCATCGCTTACCACCATATCTGCTATAGCTTGCTTAAAAAGTTTCGTGCTGGTGTGAATACGAAGTCTGGCGTTTGGTATCGCTGGTTTAATGAAGTACCAGTAATTCTGCTGGTAGTCATTGTTGCTCTAGTTCTTTTTAAGCCCTGAGTTCAATCCAACATTACGCCTCCAATTTTTTATTACCCTTTTTAGACTGTTAGCCCCATGAGATTTTTTGTTGTTTGTCCAGGCGGTTTAGAAGTACCGCTTGCTCAGGAGCTCGCAGAGATTGCTGGGCGGCCTGATTCCAAAGCATTGGGGGCTTGGGTGATTGATCCAACCCCAACTAGTCCAACGGGAGGCATTGGTCTTGCGGCGCCAATTTCTGCAGCGATGGCTTTGAATTTACATTCCAGAATTGCTAGCCGTGTTTTATTGCAGATGGCGCAAGCACCTTACAGGCAAGAGGAAGATCTTTACAAATTGGCTAGTGGCTTAGCTTGGGAAGATTGGTTTACCTCTCAACAAACCTTGCGGGTTGACGTTACGGCCCATCGTTCGCCGCTTAAAAGTTTGAACTTCGCCACCCTGAAGATTAAAGATGCCATCGTAGATCGCTTACGTGATGTTACGGGCGATCGCCCTAGTATTGATACAGCCTTTCCGGATGTGCGAGTACAGGCACATTTAACGGCGACCCAGATTACGATTTACTTAGATACTTCTGGTGAGGCTCTCTTTAAGCGTGGTTGGCGTGATGAAAAAGGCGA
>CAMBBT010000119.1 GCA_945864455.1 Polynucleobacter meluiroseus
GCGACCGAGACCCTTGAGGCCCCAAGAGGAGCTTCTCCACATTTATATCGTTGCCGTTCTTGTAGCAATATCCTGAAGCCCAAATCTGGCGATTGCTGTATTTTCTGTAGCTTTGGAGACCTAGACTGCAATAGAGCAGAGCAAAATCTAGCTACATAGCCTTTTCCCGTTAGACTAGCGTGTATTTTCACCGATATGTCATGGTTTTTTCATAAAATAGACATATTCGATTGGCGTCAATTTTTTTAGGGAATATTTTGGAAATTCATTTGGACGGCTCTGCATCCTCTTCGGAAGAACTCGTCGCGGCGGTAGATTTAGGCTCCAATAGTTTTCGGATGTTGGTTGCTCAGGCTACCAATACGCCATCAGGTACTCAACTCCGTCCCATTGATACTCTTCGTGATTCAGTACGTTTAGCTGCTGGCTTAACAGAAAATAAGCTGTTAGAGAACGACGCTTATCAACGCGGTTTAGCAGCTCTTAGACGCTTTGGAGAGCGCATTCGGGGCTTCGATCCATCCAATGTGCGCGCAGTTGCTACTAATACCTTGCGGGTAGCTAAAAATGCCCAGCAATTTATACAAGACGCTCAAGAAGCTTTAGGATTTCCGATTGAGGTCATTGCCGGCGTTGAGGAGGCCCGCTTAATTTACATTGGCGCTGCCCACGAAGTTCAGGCCGTTCAAGGTAATCGATTGGTGGTTGATATCGGCGGCGGTTCAACAGAATTTATTATTGGTAAGGGCTATGAACCAAAGCTAATGGAAAGCCTCTACATTGGCTGCGTTTCACATAGCATTCGCTTTTTTCCCAGGGGTAATGTCGACGCTCATGCCTTTAAAGAGGCTGAACTAGCAGCTAGACGTGAGATCCAAGTGATCTCAGGAGCTTACCTGAAGAGTGGATGGAAGCAAGCCATTGGGTCATCTGGTACCGCTAGAGCGCTTGCCGAAATCATTTCAGCAAATGACTTCAACGGCCATAGCGATACTTTAACCATGGGCCGTGTAAATGCTACTAGCGGCTTAATCACTCGTGATGGTTTGCGCGCGATGAAAAAACATTTGCTTGCCTACGAACATGTTAATCAGGTTGAATTATTAGGCTTAAAAGACGACAGAAGAGCTGTTTGGCCAGGTGGACTAGCCATCATGCTGGCAGTATTTGATGAGCTTGGTATTGAAGAGATGGAAGTGACTGATGCCGCCTTACGTACTGGGGTACTTTACGACCTCCTAGGGCGTTCACAACATCAAGATATGCGCTTTGTCACCGTAGAACAGTTTATGCAGCGTTATGCTGTTGATCGAGAACAAGCCATGCGTGTTAGCAAACTGGCTTCTGAATTCTTACAGCAATTATCTAAGCCTAAAACAGAGAGTAGGGTGGATAACATTGCGCTATTGCAATGGGCAGCTAGCCTTCATGAAATTGGCCTATCGATTTCACATAACAGCTACCATAAGCATTCTGCGTATATTGCTGGCAATGCCGATATGCCTGGCTTTTCTAAGAACGATCAAGCCCGTCTAGCCGCACTCTTGATTGGTCATACCGGCAAATTAGGCAAACTGGCAAATAACCTAGGCTTTCATGATTGGCGGATGTTATTTTGTCTGCGCTTAGCGCAAGTACTGTGCCGCGGTAGAAGCGATGAGGATTTGCCGAAGGTGAAGATCTCTGAGGAGGATGGTGCTTATCAAGTCAGCATCTCTGAGGAGTGGGCACACATGCACCCATTAACCGAATTTAGTCTGCGAAAAGAAGCGGCCGAATGGACTCGTATCGGCCGCTCTTATGAGCTTAGTCTGAAATAAACAAGCTGAGAAGTTACAAGCCCAAGAAATGCTTTGCGTAACGCGGATTAATTTCTGATAAGCGCAACATGGTTAGCAAGTCTGCGGTATTGAAATCCGGATCCCAAGCAGGTGCGCTGCAAATCTTAGCGCCTAGTTTTAGGTAGCCTTTAATCAATGGAGGCGCTTCTACTTCAAGCCCACCATTTAATTTATCCAATGGTAGTGCAAGCCTTGGGAAGGCATGGAACTCAACAGGAGCCATTTGATCGTTACTGAGGGAGTTATACAGACTGGCGGCAAAGTGACCACCATCAGCCATCGGGATGCTGGCACAACCGAGCATGATCTCGTAACCATGCTTTTGCATGTAATGGGCTAAGCCACTCCATAAGGCCATGATGACTGCCCCAGAACGGTAGTCCTGGTGTACACAAGATCTGCCTAATTCAACTAGCTTTGGGCGTAAGTGATCTAAACGCGTTAAATCGAACTCAGCATCAGAATATAAACGGCCAATTTCTTGGGCTTTATGGGGCGGTAGTACGCGATAGGTACCAACCACCTTGAGAGTATCTTGATCACGGATTAACAGATGATCGCAATAAGCATCGAATTCATCAATATCTAGGCCTTCTGCATTTTGAGAGAGGTTTGCGCCCATCTCTTCAGCAAAAACCTTGTAACGTAAACGTTGTGCTTCTTTTACTTCACTTGAGGAGCTTGCCCACTCAATCTTAAAAGCAGGTCTTTTAGATTTGGCAATCGGGCTTACTGTAGGCACTACTTCAACTACAGCCAATTGTGCACGAGCTTTGGTAGCGAACTTCTTACCAAAGAGCTTTTTAGCCAGCTTCTTGGAAAGCTTCTTAATCGGATTTAATTTAGAGGTAGATAGATACTTTTCTCTTTTAAAAGAAAAGATTTCAAAGGCGGCAATTGGGTTCGGAATATCTGACATAGTGAGCCTTAGTAAGTTAACCTTAATGAATATTTATTTGATCGTAGAAGGGGTTTATGACAATTTGAAGACAAGTGGAATACAGACAGCAGACCACATGAGAAGGGCGATTAAGAGGGCCAACATCACTGCTGCCGAGCCAAAATCCTTCGCTCTTTTGGATAAGTCGTGATGCTCAAATGAGATGCGATCAATCGCAGCCTCAACACTAGAATTGAGTAATTCCACTACCAAGACCATGATCAGTGATGAAATTAAGAGCGCCTTTTCTAGATAGCTAATTGGCAGAAAGAGCGCAAGGGGCGTTAGTAGTACAAATAGACTTAACTCTTGCCTAAAAGCACTCTCTTCTAGAAAGGCGTATACCAGACCACACCAAGAGTTTTTGGCAGCATGCCAAGCCCTGGTTAATCCTCGATTCCCTTTGTGAGGATTTTGGTCGATGTGATATTTAGAATTCAACCGGATCTTTCCTAGGCCAGGGCGGTTAGATGAACTTCAGGGGAAGGAACTGGTTTGAGATGATTCAAAAATTGTTCAGAAGCAGCGCGCCATGAGAATTTCTCAGCATGGGCTCTAGCTACTTCACGTGGAATCTTGAGTGCCGCAATACAGGCTTCCCGCAGATCCTCATGCATGGCGCCAGCAGGAGAGTCTCCCAATACATCAATTGGGCCAGTGACCGGAAATGCTGCAACCGGTGTACCGCAGGCCATTGCCTCTAGTAGGACTAAGCCAAAAGTATCGGTCTTACTTGGGAACACGAATACATCAGCCGCGGCATACACCTTGGCTAGTTCATGTTGTTGCAATACACCTAAATAATTGATAGCAGGATATTTTTCTTTGATTCCTGCCATTGCGGGGCCATCACCAACCACCCATTTGGAACCAGGCAAATCAATTTCTAAGAAGGCATTGATATTTTTTTCAATCGCAACACGACCGACATATAAAAAGATAGGATGGGCTGTATTGAGGGTCTTAGACTCTTGCATCTTGAAAATATCAAGATCTACCCCTCTAGACCAGAGGACGACATTATTTAAGCCATACTTTTCTAAGTCATCCTTCACGACAATTGTTGGGGCCATGACAGCCATGGATGGCCCATGAAACCAACGAATGAATGTGTAGGTAATAGACAGAGCAATGCCTGTACGCGCTTTGACATACTCAGGAAAACGCGTGTGATA
>CAMBBT010000120.1 GCA_945864455.1 Polynucleobacter meluiroseus
GTTACGGTCTCAAGCATGGTGCGCATTTCTATCGCAGTCTTTGCAGAAAGCACTCTTGTGCCTGGCTTGAACTTAGGGCTACGCTCAATAGTGAGTGGCACTAATTCACCATCACGCGCAAATACTGTGTAGGCCTGTGCTACCTGAAAAAGTGATGTAGAAATTCCATAACCAAATGCAATACGGGCTTGATCGGTAGGCATCCACTTTTTAAAGGGATGCACTGTCCCGCCAACAGCACCAGGGAAGCCAATTTTTGGTGACTGCCCAAAACCAACTGCAGTATAAAAATCCCACATCTCTTCTGCTGAGAGGTTATTTATTGCAATCTTTGCAGTGCCGATATTGCTGGACTTCTGAATGATCTCTGCAATTGTTAGATTGCTATAGGGGTGAGTATCGGTAATGGGTTTTGGGCCAATCAGATACTTAGCACCAATCACCATATTGGTCTCAGGCTTTACGGCTCCTTTTTCTAGAGCAATCGCAACCGTTAATGGCTTCATTGTGGAGCCAGGCTCAAAGGTATCCGTCAACACACGATTGCGCAACTGTTCACCCGTGAGAAATTTACGATCATTTGGGTTGTAACTTGGGTAATTAGCCAAAGCCAAAATTTCACCCGTCTGCGTATCTAAAACTACAGCACCGCCAGCTTTTGCATGGTGCTTCTCAACCGCATCCTTAACAGCGTTATAAGCCAGATACTGAATTTTGCTATCAATAGAGAGATTTAAATCCTTACCATTTTGTGGCAACTGCAAGATTGCCATTTCCTCAACAACACGACCTAAGCGATCAACCACTACACGTCTTTGACCCGGATGGCCAGCAAGCTCTTTCTCTCTCGAGAGTTCCATCCCCTCTTGGCCGCGATCCTCAACATTAGTAAAGCCGACGACGTGTGCCATCGCTTCACCTTCTGGATAAAAACGACGATATTCGTTATTCAAGCCAATACCCGGAATTTCTAATTGCTTAATTTGTTGTGCGATTGCTGGCTCAACCTGACGCTTCAAGAAAATCTGCTTACGCTCTTCTTTCAACTTCTTACGCAATTCTGCTTCACTCATCTTCAATAGACTGGCAAGTTTTTGCACTTTGTCAGCAGATAAGTCATCTGGAACTGTGTCGTTATAGGCGATCACAGACTTTGCTTCTAAACTTGTAGCAATCACCTGACCATTACGGTCCAAAATTTTTCCACGACTTGCAGGTAACTCCAACTCGCGCTGAGTTCCTCGCACTCCCTTGGCTTCATAAAATTCATTTCCAGGGCCCTGAATCCAGAATGCGCGCAGCAATAGCATCATGAAAACAAAGAACAACAGGAATAGCATTAAGCGCGACCGCCACATTGGTAGGCGCAACACTAAATTGGGTGTAGTGGAGAAACCAACCCGCCTCATTTAGCCTCCTTTAAGTACAAAGTACGTTCAGGAGAAATTGGGGACATGCGTAACTGATTGCGCGCAACATCACGAATGCGCGCAGACTTCGAAAGATTACGTTGCTCATATTCCAAACGTAAGAAGTCTTGATTTAACTTACGCTCTTCAATTTGAGCACGCTCTTGAGCAATAAATAATTTGCGTGCACGTTGTTGAGCTGCTACTAGAGATAAAGAGCAAATTAATAACAAAGCGAGCAAAGTCAAGGTAGCGCGATTCATGCAGATGCATCCATCCGCTTTTCGGCAACACGCATGATGGCTGAACGAGCGCGTGGATTTTCTGAAATCTCGGCATCACTTGGCTTAATACGGCCAATAATTTCTAAAGCACTTTGTGGCAAGTCCTTTTCGCGCACAGGTAAACCACGTGGTAGGTCTACTTTTGAATGCGCCTGCAAAAACTGTTTCACGATGCGATCTTCTAGTGAATGAAAACTAATGACTGCAAGTCTTGCGCCTGGCTTTAATATACTCAAAGCAGCTTTTAAGCCTAGCTCTAAATCTGCTAGCTCGCGATTAATAAAAATACGTAGCGCCTGAAAGGTCCTAGTAGCCGGATCTTGACCGGCCTCACGCGTGCGTACCACGCTAGCAACCAAACTGGCTAGTTGCGTTGTAGTTTTCGGGGATAAACCTTCTTCTCGCTTTGCCACAATAGCTTTAGCAATCTGAAATGCAAAACGCTCTTCTCCGTAAGTCTTAATCACGTGTGTGATTTCCTCTTGCGGTGCCTGCTCCAACCACTCTGCAGCTGTTAAGCCCTGCTCTGTATTCATCCTCATATCGAGTGGTCCATCGCGACGAAAGGAGAAGCCCCGATGCGCTTCGTCCACTTGTGGCGAGCTGATTCCTAAATCCAACAAAATTCCATCGACAGATTCTGCTTGCGCGTACTGATCCATCTGCGCAAAACTGTCGTGTACGACCGTTAAACGTGGATCGTTGATTTGTCGAGCTACCGCAATCGCATCTAAATCCTTGTCGAAAGAAATCATCCGCGCAGAGGAAGGAAGCTGTTTGAGTAAAGCCTGTGTATGACCGCCCCGCCCAAACGTTCCATCGATTACTAGAATATTGTTCGCTGCGTTTTGTTTTTGAATGAGTGGGCCACTGATTAGCGCCGTCACCGCCTCGGCCAGTAACACTGGGCGATGAGTTATGTTCATAGCACCCTGTCATCAAAAATTAAATTGCTTGAGTGCTTCAGGCATGCCTAGTGCAATCGCAGCCTGTTCTTTTGCAGCGTATGTAGCTGCGTCCCACAATTCCAAGTGACTACCCATCCCAAGTAAGACCACTTCTTTCTCGATTGCTGCTGCTGCACGTAATTCTGGGCTCACCAAAATTCGACCAGCATTATCTAAATCGATTTCTGAGGCATTGCCGAGAAAAATTCTGCGCCACCAATGCGCATCCATTGGCAGTTGAGCGACTCTTGCTCTAAAACTTTCCCATTCGGGTCTTGGAAATAGTAAAAGGCAGCCATCTGGATGTTTTGTGAGCGTGAGTCGACCCCCACCTTGAACTAACAAGGCGTCACGATGCTTGGCCGGAACCGACATTCGACCTTTTGCATCTAAATTGAGAGCTGACGCACCTTGAAACACCATTTACCCCACTTTTTCACACTTCCTCCCACTTTAGAGGATCGCAATAAGGGGGTCAAGTGTTTTTGGGTATTTTTTTAGGAAATTCTCTAGTGTTTACAAACACTTAGCGTCGTATGTTCAGAAAATGGTGATAATAAAATAGCTACTTGAAACAATGGCTTAGAAAATATACTTAAGAATAGGTCTTAGCTATATAGCTAGATAATGCTTAAATATACTGTATTTAAAAACAGTAGTACTCGAAAAAATACACCAAAATTAATCTGAAATTAAATCTCTGGATTCATTCAGACTAAATGGCAAATACTAATTTTAAATTTTGTAAGCAGTGCTTGTCATTACTTTGGACATTGCTTGCATCATTTTCTGAATTGGTTCAGGCAAAGTCACTCCGCCGGCATGCAAGGCTGCTTGCCCATGTTCGATCTCATCCATTCGCATTTGATCCACGATTGCACGTGAGCGATGATCTTCTTCAGGCAAATTTTTGAGGTGACTCTCAAGATGACTCTCAACCTGTTTTTCAGTTTCAGCAACAAAACCTAAACTCCACTTATCACCCGCTAAGCCTGCTGCCAAGCCGATCGCAAAGGATCCTGCATACCAAAATGGATTGAGATAACTCGTGTGTGAACCAAGCTCTTTCAATCGAGTTTCGCACCAAGCTAGGTGATCTACTTCTTCTTGACCAGAGTGATCAAGCATCTCTTTAATCTCTGAATTTCTGGCAACTAATTTTTGCGACTGATACAAAGCTTGTGCACAAACTTCGCCAACATGATTAATCCGCATTAACCCCGCTGCATGTTTTCGTTGCTCTGAATCTAATGCCGCATTTGC
>CAMBBT010000121.1 GCA_945864455.1 Polynucleobacter meluiroseus
TACTTTATCGAGCTCTTCATTAGCATCTGCCAGACCGGCTAAATCACGGTCATCAATAATGGCAGTTGCAAAACGGGGCTCTGCAAAAATCATCACCCCAGCAGCAGACTGAATCAAATGAGCGCAGGTACGAGAACCCACTACTAGAAAAAAGGCATCTTGAATTTTGCGATGCAACCAGATGATTCCAGTAAGACCACAGAAAACCTCTCTCTGACCACGCTCTTTTAAAGGCTGGAAATTAATGGGCTGAGAATCAACCACGACTTCTTGGGATACAGAATTCAATTCTTACCTCAGACTTTGCTATAAGAAATGAATAGAAAATGGAATTGGTTTGTCTTTAAACCAATTTCAAAAAGGGGGTAAAGCCAAAAATGAGTCATGCCGTAAAACGTTGATCTATAGATGCCTTAGTAAAAGCCTCTTGAGGGCTTTTAGATATAAGTGTTTACACCGATTAAATAGGGTTTAATGGGCTTCTGAGCTATTGGGAGGGCTATTTTGGGTCCAAAGAAAAAGCCCCGAATACTTCAATATTGTGGGGCTTTTGATGGGTTCAGAATTGGCTTTTATCGCTGAGACTTGAGCAATGCCTTAAAGGTCAGGACACTGAGAGAGATTGCAATTCCAAATGAAACTAGCAGCATGGCAAATTTAGATTGGGCCTGGCCAGAAGGAAAGATCAGATAAAAAGCAACGGTAATGCTAATCACCATGCCGCAAAATCCAGCAATCTTCGAGATCTGGTCTCTGACATCATGAAATTTCATCATGCTTTATATCCTTTCAAGGTTTTTATATGTGCACTAGAAAATCCATGCATCGCTAAGGTATTACCAATGCATCAGCACTCATTTACTGAGAAAACTTTAAACCGCGACATTGCTAGAGTCAAGATCTCTAGGGTAAACCCTTGATTAAATGAGATTTTTCTCTATTTCCAGCATACCCTCTTCCATCCCATAGAGCGGCTCGTAAGCCAATTGCTCATGGGCCTTTGCTATCGAGACAGAAAACGGGTGCGCCATTAAATGAACCATCTCCCGAATTAACGGCGGCTCTCCCCGCAGCGGTAAGTAGTTCCAACCATTTTCTGCAAAGCGCGCTAATGGCCAGGCTAAAAAACGGGGGATAGATAAAGTAGGTACTTTGTAATGACCTGCCAAAAGTCTTCTACTCATCCATTGCCTAAATGGAACTGGCGGCCCATCGCTGATAAAAAAGCTTTCTCGGTTTGCTTTAGATAGAAGCGCTTTATTAACTGCTTCACACAGGTTGTAAATGTAGCAAGTAGAAAAAAGGTAGTCGCCCTGATCAAACCAACCAAATTGATTCGAGTTAGCTGCATTACCTAAGATGCGATCAATCAGATCACCTTTACCCCAAATCGATGCAGGCCGAAGGCTAATCGTTCGAAAAGACTCATCTCCAGCAGCTAGAACATACTCCTCTGCCAAGGACTTGCTATGACTATAGGGAAAGTTTTGTAGGGATGGTAAAGCGCGCGATTCACTTACTTCTAAATTGGGAATGGATGGGTCTTTAGCAACCGATGCATCACTCATGTATATAAACTGTGGAACTCCCGCTTGCTTAGCAGACTTCAGAATATGTTGAGTCATGAGTACATTAGTCTCATGCAAGTCTTTTTCGCAATTCCATAACTTCATCTCTGCTGCGCAATGAATCACGCTATCGATACCTTGTAGCCGCTTAGCTAAACTTAGGACATCATTTAAGTCACCCGACCAAACTTCAATACTATTTACAGATTTGATATTGAGCGCCTGCGGTGAGCGATAGTGCGCAACGATCTCATGGCCTGCTGCTGCTAAAGACTGGGCCAAATGACTTCCCACAAAACCGCTGGCGCCAGTCAAGAAGATCTTCATTTGCTTTTCATTTACTGAATCTTTGACCAAGGTACATGGCAGATCGTCCATAGTAATAGGCAGTCGCTAGTAATACTTTTGGCGAGAGGCAAACAATGGTCAGAACAAGCAGAATGAGGAAGGACCAATGCTGTGTTGAGCCAAAACCAGCCAAGATGATGAGCCCTAGAAAAATGATCTTGCGTACTTGACCGCGAGGTAGCCAGGGACTTCTTTTATATAGGGGGTCTTTATTCGTTGCGGAACTTTCGCCTGCCATCTTCTTGATATCTCTAAAAGTCCAAAGCCAATCTAAGTGAACTATCATAGATAATTATTAGAGATTATTCAATGACCAAGCAGAAGAGCAAGACCAATCCCCGAGGGTTTCGTACCCTTGCAGCACTCACCCCTTTTCTAAAGCCCTATAAAAAGCAATTTGTTCTGGCGATCTTTAGTTTGCTTCTGGCTGCCAGTGCAACCTTAGCTGTTCCCTTCTCTTTTAGACAAATCATTGATTTGGGATTTAATACCAGTAGTGGCAGCCAAATCAATACGACTTTTTTAACCTTGTTTGTTGTTGCTTGTTTAGTCGCATTAGGTACCTCTCTGCGTTTTTACATGGTGTCCTGGTTAGGCGAAAAGATTACGACCGATATTCGCTCGGCAGTCTATAGTCATGTCATCAAACAAAGTCCTGAGTTCTTTGAATTGACCCATAGCGGTGAAATCCTCTCGCGTCTGAATACCGATACCGTCCTGATTCAGACTTTGATTGGTACGAGTGTCTCGATGGCGATTCGCAATATGCTTTTACTAGCAGGCGGCCTGGTCATGATGTTTATTACCAGCCCAAAATTATCAGTGTTAATTTTTGCTACTTTACTGTTGACCATCATTCCGACAGTGATTATGGGTAGGCGCGTTCGCAAGCTCTCGCGTAATTCGCAAGATAAGATTGCCGAGGCCTCTGCCCTAGCGAGTGAGAAATTAAATGCCATTCCAACGATTCAATCCTTTACCAATGAAAAGGTTGAAATCAATCGCTTTAACCAATCTATTCAAACTGCCCTTGTAGCAGCCATCACCCGGACACAAGCTAGGTCATTGCTGACCTTTGTGGCAATTCTATTTGGCTTTACCAGCATCATTTTGGTTCTCTGGCTTGGGGCTTATGCCGTCATGGACAATCAAATTACCGCTGGAGAGCTCTCTCAATTTATTTTGTATGCCGTGATTGTGGCTGGTGCAATTGCTGGCATCTCTGAAGTGATTGGTGATACCCAAAGAGCCATTGGTGCTAGTGATCGTCTATTAGAACTTCTGAACGTGAAGTCCTCTATTCAGACGGTAGCTGTCGTGGAATCGATCCCAGAGGTTAATGCCAATGGCATTGGAGTAGCAGTAGATAATTTATGCTTTCACTATCCCTCTAATCAAAATAGCGTTTTATCCAATGTCTCTTTTGAGATTAAGCCTGGTGAACGCATTGCCGTTGTCGGCCCCTCAGGCGCTGGTAAGACCACCCTCTTTCAACTACTTCAGCGTTTTTATGATCCCACTAGCGGGAAGATTCTATTTAATGGCATCAACATTCGAGATCTTGAGCTTGAGCTGCTACGAAAAATGATTGGTGTAGTACCACAGGACATTGTGATTTTTTCTGATAACGCGATGGAAAATATTCGCTTTGGCAAAATGGATGCGACTGATGAGGAAGTATTTGCTGCCGCTCGCCTGGCAATTGCCGATGAATTTATCTCTAAGCTGCCTGAAGGCTATCAAAGCTTCTTAGGTGACCGGGGCATTCGCTTATCGGGAGGGCAAAAGCAGCGTATTGCGATTGCTAGAGTC
>CAMBBT010000122.1 GCA_945864455.1 Polynucleobacter meluiroseus
CCGCAAAGTGTGGCCTGGAAAAATGCCATGACAAGACCAGCTGTAGATATGGCAACCGGTTTAATTAAAGGTTGGCTACCAGCTGACTGGGCTAAGCAATTGGGTGAGGCAATGCCTAAGGTAACGCCTACTATTACTCCTAAATTCACAATAGGAAGCTAGAGATATGTGCGGCGTCGTCGGAACTATTTCACACTCACCAGTAAATCAACTGATCTATGATGCTTTGTTGCTCTTGCAACATCGCGGTCAAGATGCAGCCGGTATGGCAACCATGAACGGTAATTCGTTCACTATGCATAAAGCCAATGGCCTAGTGCGCGACGTATTTAGAACTCGTAATATGCGCAGCTTGGTAGGCAATGCAGGCATTGGTCAAGTTCGTTACCCAACAGCTGGTTCAGCAAGTAGTGAAGAAGAGGCTCAGCCTTTTTATGTCAGTGCTCCCTACGGTATTGTTTTGGCACATAACGGTAATCTTACAAATGCAGCTAGTTTGCGGGTGGAGATGGCTTACCGTGACCGCCGGCATATTAATACCAGCTCTGATACAGAAGTCTTATTAAATGTCTTGGCTGATGAATTGCAAAAAGAAACGAATAGTGCTGCCTTAGATGAAGGCGCCATGTTTAATGCGGTTACTGGAGTAACCAATCGCGTTAAAGGTTCTTATGCTGTGGTTTCTTTGATTGCTGGTTATGGCTTATTGGCATTCCGCGATCCATTTGGTATTCGTCCTTTGTGCCTCGGTCGTATTGATACACCACAAGGCCCTGAATGGATGGTGACATCAGAATCAGTAGCCCTTGAAGGTTTAGGCTTTACCTTTGTGCGTGATGTGAACCCAGGTGAGGCAATTTATATTGACCTGGACGGTAACTTCTATTCACGTCAGTGCGTGCCCAATGCCGTTCTGACACCTTGTATTTTTGAATATGTCTACATGGCGCGTCCAGACTCCACCATTGATGGAGTGATTGTGTACAACGTGCGGATGCGCATGGGTGACTATCTAGCCGAGAAGATTCGCAAAGAGACCAATGTTGATGAGATCGATGTAGTGATGCCGATTCCGGATTCAAGTCGTCCAGCTGCAATGCAAGTAGCCAAGAAGTTGGGCATAGATTATCGTGAAGGCTTCTTTAAGAATCGCTATATTGGCCGGACCTTCATCATGCCTGGTCAAGCAGTGCGTAAGAAGTCAGTACGCCAGAAGCTTAATGCAATGCGTATCGAGTTCAAAGATAAAACGGTATTGATTGTGGACGACTCCATCGTCCGTGGTACCACTTCATTTGAGATCGTCCAAATGGCTCGTGAGTCTGGTGCTAAGAAAGTCATCTTTGCATCGGCAGCTCCCCCTGTGCGCTTCCCGAATGTGTACGGTATCGACATGCCAACTCGTAGCGAGTTAGTGGCCTATGGTCGTACGGATGAAGAAATCAATAAGATGATTGGTGCGGATCAATTGATTTACCAAAGCGTTGAAGATATGAAGCAGGCAGTTCGCGATATCAATCCTGATATCAAGAACTTTGAGGCTTCTTGCTTTGATGGCAATTACGTCACTGGGGATATCACTGATTCCTATCTCGACGCCCTAGAAGCCGCCAGAAATACCTCTGCAGCAAAAGCCGATCGTCAGGGTGATTCGAGCGACTTTGCCCGTTCCCAGCTTCATCTGCATTTGGCAACCGAAGACTAAAAAGCGACAAGAATTTGCCTTACACAAGGCAAATGGGCAATTCGGTGTCAAAATAGCAGTATGACAAGCAAAACCACACGTAAAAAACCAGATTTTTCTAAGCTGGCACTCGAGACCCTAGCGGTCCGTGCTGGTACTCGTCGCACTGCTGAATATCAAGAGCATTCAGAAGCGATGTTTCTGACATCAAGCTTTTGCTTTGATAGCGCTGAACTAGCTGCTGATGGTTTTGCTCATGCAGACCAAGGATTTATTTACTCTCGTTTTACCAACCCCACTGTCAGCATGTTCCAAGATCGCTTAGCCGCTTTAGAAGGTGGTGAAGCTTGTATTGCAACCGCATCGGGTATGTCTGCTATTTTGACAATGGCAATGGCCCATCTGCAAGCGGGCGACCATGTGGTTTGCTCGCGCTCAGTATTTGGTGCAACAGTACAGTTGTTTACTAATATCTTGGGTCGCTTTGGGATTACAACGACTTATGTTGATTTGGCTGATACCAAATCATGGCAGGCCGCTGTCCAACCAAACACCAGACTCTTTTATTTGGAAACCCCATCTAATCCATTAACTGAGATTGCCGATATTAAAGCCATCTCCAAGATTGCCAAGAAGGCTAAAGCCTTGTTTACAGTAGATAACTGTTTTTGTACCCCAGCCCTACAAAAGCCATTAGCTTTGGGCGCTGATGTCATCATTCATTCGGCAACCAAGTATTTAGATGGCCAAGGTCGAGTAGTAGGCGGCGCAATTGTAGGTAGTAAAGATTTCATCATGGGCAAAGTGTTCCCTTATGTACGAACAGCGGGCCCGACAATGTCTGCATTTAATGCTTGGGTATTCCTTAAAGGACTAGAGACTCTTGAGTTGCGTATGAAGCAACAGAGTCAGAATGCACTCGACTTAGCCCGTTGGTTAGAAAAGCAGCCTGGCGTCGAACGCGTTTACCATCCCGGCCTGCCATCCCATCCTCAGCATGCCTTGGCAAAGCGCCAGCAAAAGGCTGGTGGGGCGATTGTGTCTTTCACACTCAAAGGTGGAAAGAAGGCTGCCTTCAAATTGATTAATCAAACGAAGCTTTGTTCGATTACCGCAAACTTGGGTGATACACGGACAACGATTACCAATCCAGCAACCACCACCCATTGCCGTGTGTCTCCTGAGGCCAGAAAAGCCGCTGGCATCACTGATGGCTTAGTACGGATTGCAGTTGGTCTTGAGAATATCAACGATTTAAAGAGTGACCTCGTTGGCGGACTCAAAAAATAGTCAAGTCCATTAAGATAAGCCTATGGGTTTTTCTGATGCCACGCACTTCTGGAATCAACGCTTTGATAAAGAAGAGTTCATCTTTGGTAAAGAACCAAATGAATATCTCGTCCTACAAACCAGAAAATACTTAAAACCAAATAACAAAGTCCTTTGTATCGCTGATGGTGAAGGGCGTAACGGTGTCTGGCTGGCTAAGCAGGGCATGCAGGTGGTAGGATTTGATGCCTCTGATATTGCTCTACGCAAAGCCAAGCAGTTTGCTAAAGATAATCAAGTAGAAGTTGAATACTCATTTTCCGATACAGACAGCTTTGATTGGCAAGTAAATGTATACGATGCCGTCATCGCGATCTTTATTCAGTTTGCCGATCCACCAATGCGAGCCCGCATCTTTAAGCAAATATATCAAGCTCTAAAGCCAGCTGGCATCTTGATATTGCAAGGCTATACCCCAAAGCAGCTAGAGTACAAAACAGGCGGCCCATCATTGATAGAGCATCTCTATACAGAGCAAATGATTCGAGACCTTACGCAAGAATTTGAAATACTGGATTTGCGCTGCTATGAACAAGAGCTCAATGAGGGCGCTAGACATGCAGGCATGTCTGCTTTACTGGGGCTTGTCGCTAAGAAGTAAGGCGACGGGGATCATTGATGGGACGTAGCGGCATGATGTGAATCTTGCCACCATCAATTTCAACATGAGTATTTTTTCCTACTTCTAATTCCAGTCGT
>CAMBBT010000123.1 GCA_945864455.1 Polynucleobacter meluiroseus
CGTACCGTAGACTTTAAGAACACCGTGATTGTGATGACCAGCAATATTGGCTCGCATCTTATTCAGTCGATGACTGGCAAGAAACAGTTAGAAATTAAAGAAGCAGTGTTTGAAGAGCTTAAGAGTCATTTCCGTCCAGAGTTCTTGAATCGTATTGATGAGATGGTGGTCTTCCATAGTTTGGATAAAGGCAATATCGCTAATATCGCCAAGATCTTGCTGAAGAACTTATCAGATCGTTTGGCAAAAGTAGATATGCAGCTTGAGGTCAGTGATGCCGCATTACATAAGATTGCTGAAGTGGGCTTTGATCCTATCTATGGAGCAAGACCACTCAAGCGGGCTATTCAGCAGCATATTGAGAACCCAGTTTCCAAGATGATCTTGGAAGGTAAGTTTGGCCCTAAGGATGTGGTGCCTGTGGATGTTGATAAAAAAGGCGACTTTAGCTTCACCCGTCAGGTTCACTAAGTATTTCAGCAGGAATCTTCCTGCACCAGTAAACTTGATATATGACTATTGCACTAACCAGTAGGCGTGCCAGTGATGTCCGGGTTATTGGTCTGATTAGCCTGGCGCACGGCAGCTCGCATTTCTTTCATTTGATTCTGCCCCCCATGTTTCCATGGCTGAAGGCAGAATTTGGCTTTAACTATGCTGAGCTCGGTTTGCTCATGACCATCTTCTTTGTGGTTTCTTGCATGGTCCAGGCAGCCTCCGGATTTTTAGTGGATCGTATTGGTGCTCGCCCTGTTCTATTTGCTGGCGTTGGCTTACTGGCATTGGCTGCTCTAACCTATTCACAAAGCAATGGGTATGCCATGTTGGTTTTGGGAGCTGTGATTGCCGGATGCGGTAACGGCGTTTTCCATCCCGTCGATTACACGCTCATTAATCATAAAATTTCGCCATCGAATTTACCCTACGCTTATTCTGTGCATGGGGTCACGGGTTATTTAGGGTGGGCTGCTGCGCCGGCCTTCATGGTTGCCATGACTACTGTATTTGATTGGCGGATTGCATTCTTGGCTGCAGCAGCACTTGAAGCATCCATTCTGTTAATGCTTTGGCTTGGTCGAGACCGCTTAGTCGACGATGTCCAAGCAAGGCGGCAGGAATCGGAAACCAAACACGCTGCTAATAATCCTAGCGGTACACCATTAAGTACTTTTGGATTTATGAGATTGCCAGTGGTTTGGCTTTGCTGGATTTTCTTTTTCTTTAGCATGGCGGCAACTTCTGGACTTCAATCCTTTGCCCCTACTGCACTCTTCGAAATTTATGATCTTGCTGTGAGTTCCGGAAATTACTATTTAACTTTACTGTCCATGGGTGGGGCAGGCGGGATGTTGTTAGGCGCTTATCTTGCTACACGTCTAAAAGTTCCAGAAAGAATTATCACCATCTGCTTCACTGTCAATATTGTGATGGGCCTTCTTTTGGCAACAGGCATATTACCCACAGAGATTATTGTGATTGCGTTCATTGTGATCGGTCTTGGGTTGGGTATTGCAGCACCTTCACGTGATTTGATGATACGTGCTGCCACCCCTTCGGGTGCATCCGGAAGGGTATATGGGATCGTGTATTCGGGGATTGATTTAGGCGCTGCTATCAGTCCTTTGGTGTTTGGTATCTTGTTGGATATTGGCATGCCCAAGCTCTTATTTATTGGTGTTGCCCTGCTACAGCTGATGATTATTTTGATTGGCTTTAAGGTCTCTAATCTGAGCGCCAGCAAATCTGCCTAGTTCGCTCTTTCATTTCATAATATGAAATATCATTACACTGCGTAAAATACAGTACAAGCAGTTGTAATGAATTGCATCTCGGTAGATGAGTTAACTTTCCACATTATAAAAATAGTACCTTAAGTCACTGTTTTTAAATAACTAAATATTTTAATAAAACTCTGCCATACCCCTTGCTTGCTTTGTTAAACTGTCTAAACTCTTATATAAGACATAAGAGTTAAATGTCTCAATATTTGAAGTACTTGTTTAACTTAAGGAGAAAACATGGCAGATCGCAAAGCAGAAATCGCAGCACTCCAAAAAGATTGGGATACCAATCCACGTTGGAAAGGTATTATTCGCGGCTACACAGCAGAAGATGTTGTTCGCCTGCGCGGTTCACTCAAGATTGAGCACACTTTGGCTAAGCATGGTGCCGAGCGTCTTTGGCAATTAGTGAATAACGAGGCTTACATAAACTGCTTAGGTGCATTGACTGGTGGCCAAGCAATGCAACAAGTAAAAGCGGGCATCCAGGCAATCTACTTATCTGGTTGGCAAGTTGCTGCCGATGGTAACTCTTACGCTGCTATGTACCCAGACCAATCTTTGTATCCAGTAGATTCAGTTCCGAAGATGGTTGAGCGTATTAATAACTCTTTCCAGCGCGCTGATGAAATTCAGACTGCTAAAGGAATCAACAAAGGGGATGCAGGATATATCGAGTACTTTGCACCCATTGTTGCTGATGCTGAAGCCGGATTTGGCGGCGTGTTGAATGCATTTGAATTAAGTAAAGCATTGATCAAGCAGGGTGCGGCTGGCGTTCACTTTGAAGACCAATTGTCTTCAGTAAAGAAGTGCGGGCACTTAGGTGGCAAAGTATTGTTACCAACAGCCGAATCCGTTCAGAAACTCATTTCCGCACGTTTAGCTGCTGATGTTATGGGTGTTTCAACCATCATCTTGGCGCGTACTGATGCTGAAGCTGCTGACTTACTCACTTCTGACTATGATGAAAATGACAAACCATTCTTGACAGGTGAGCGGACTCCAGAAGGTTTTTACAAAACTCGCAAAGGCTTGGATCAAGCAATCTCACGTGGTTTGGCATACGCTGCTTACGCTGATATGGTGTGGTGCGAGACAGGTACGCCTGACCTTGAGTTTGCTCGAAAATTTGCTGAAGCAATTCGTACGAAATTCCCAGGCAAGATGTTGGCATACAACTGCTCACCATCTTTCAATTGGAAGAAAAACTTGGATGATGCAACGATTGCCAAGTTCCAACGTGAGTTAGGTGCCATGGGTTACAAATATCAATTTATTACCCTCGCTGGTATCCATTCCATGTGGTACAACATGTTTGATTTGGCGCAAGACTATATGCAGCGGGGTATGACTGCCTATATTGAGAAAGTGCAAGAGCCAGAATTTGCTGCTCGTGAGCGTGGTTATACTTTCGTTTCACATCAGCAAGAAGTTGGTACCGGTTACTTTGATGATGTCACTACCGTCATTCAGGGCGGCAAGTCTTCCGTAACGGCATTGACTGGCTCTACTGAAGAAGAGCAGTTCCATTAATCCTTAGTTGATCCCTTAGTGGATCCCTAAGTAGTTTGTATTAGCAGTAGCATCAATACTGCCACGGCATCTAAATGACCCCACAAGGGTGACTTAGATGCCGTTTTCGTATACATTCTTCTCATGACCAATTGCGTACTTTGTAAAGACGAACTCAAGCCTGAAGAGGGGCAACTGATTTGGCGCGGTGATGACTGTCGGATCATTCTTGTGAACGATCCCGACCTACCGGGTTTTTGCAGAGTGATCTGGAATCATCATGTCGCGGAGATGACTGATCTGAGTTATGGTGAGCGCGAGCATCTGATGACGCTCGTGTTTGCTGTTGAAGAAGCGATACGCCACGTCATGTATCCCGATAAGGTCAATATTGCGGCCTT
>CAMBBT010000124.1 GCA_945864455.1 Polynucleobacter meluiroseus
AAGAAGAGGTAGCTCAAAGACGTTTTATAGCTAAAGGTGTGATTTCGATTCTCACGGAGAGCGAGCAGCACAAAGGCAAAGAGCGTACTGACTTTGTAAAGCAGAAAATGGAAGAGCTTGAGCAAACTGCAAAAGCGCAATTTAAGCATTAATCTATCAATCAGAAGAGATGGGCTGCGATTGCAGCCCATTCTTTTTTATGGAGCGAGAAAAAAGTGAATCAAATTTCCAGTGTGGACTCTGAAGAGTTAGTAATCGAGATTCAGAGTACTGGCCAGAAAATAAGCGTCACAAGAGCCGAGCCACTGATCGATGCTTTGGCACGATCAGGCATTGAGATACCTACATCATGCCAATCAGGCTTATGTGGAACTTGTAAGACAAGATATATCAGTGGTGATGTAGAGCATGGAGATTGTATTTTGAGTGATGCCGAGCATCAGGAGTATTTAACCCCTTGCATCTCGCATATCAAGAGCGGAACATTGGTCCTTGATTTATAAAACACCAAGTAATCAAAAAATATACGTCTTAGGTGCTGGCGCCGTTGGCTGCTACTTCGGCGGTATGTTGGCTCGTACCCATCATGATGTTACTTTTATCGCAAGACCAGAGCGTGCCCAGGCCTTAAATACATCTGGCTTAGAGATGGATTGCAAAAAATTTCATGAAACAGTGAGGGTTAAGGCTAGCTCCGATCTCTCTACTCTAAAGGATGCTGATTTGGTTTTACTGAGTGTGAAGTCACTTGATACCGAGCGCACGCTTGCAGAGGTTAAATCTGTTTTGCCAAGCAAGGCAGTGATCTTAAGTCTGCAAAATGGAGTGGCAAATATTGATATCGCCTCTAAAATCATTACTAATCCAGTTTATGCAGCAGTGGTCTATGTTGCTGCAGGGATGATTGGTCAAAGTACTATGAAGCATCATGGTCGCGGCGAACTCCTCGTTGGCAGCCTTGGCGTTGCATCACCAACTGATGATCAAAACCTGAGTGAAATTTGTAAGCTCTTTGAGAGGGCAGGCGTTCCCTGTTCGATTGCACCACAGATTAAAAGGGATATGTGGCTGAAGTTTTTGGTGAACTGCTCTTTTAATGCGATTTCAGGAATTGGTCAGATTTCTTATGGGGAGATGGTCAAATCTCCCGCCATTGTCAAACTCATAGAAGAAATTACTAAAGAGTTTCTGGCGATTGCCGCACTTGAAGATGTCAATATCATGATGGCAGAAGCCCTTGCTGCAAATGATTCAATAGCAAGGACGATGGTTACGCAGGTTTCCTCAACTGCTCAGGATTTGGTCAAAGGAAAAATGACCGAGATGGATTTTTTAAATGGGTACATTGTGGAACTGGGTAAGCGCTATGGAGTTCCGACACCCTATAACGAATCCGTTCATGCTTTGGTCAAAATGATCGAATCCAAATTCAAATAGAGGGGTTTGGTCCTTCGGCATCGATTTGTTTTTCCCAGGATGCATCCATAAAAGCAGGCAGCTTCATACACTCATCCAAGATTTTCATCAGAGTCGGGTAGTAACTCATATCGAGCTTGCTACTTAAAGCATTGAAGAGTTGGGGCACTAAGCAAATATCAATCAGGCCAGGCTGATCACCAAAGGCAAAACGGCCACGGCGTGGATCAGTGCTCAGTTGCTTTTCAACACTCGTTAGTCCTAACTTAATCCAATGTTGATACCAGGCGTCCTTCGCCTCATTATTTGCGCCAACTTCTTTTATTAAGTGGCGCAGTACTCGTAAATTACTAATGGGATGAATATCAATTGCCATATCCATGGCAATTGAGCGGACCCAAGCGCGATCTATTGGTGAGCTTGGAAGTAAAGCCGGTTTAGCTTGAATCTCATCTAAGTATTCAATAATGGCGAGCGATTGATGAATGGTATTTTTTCCATCATCCAATAGTGGTACGAGACGATTAGGATTTTTATTTCCATAAGACTCAGACATTTGTTCCCCACCATTTTTGCCGAGGTGAACCGGAACGACTTCGTAGTCCATGCCTTTGAGATTAAGTGCAATCCGCACACGAAAGGCAGCTGAGCTGCGCCAGTAGCTATAAAGCTTGGGTTTCATAGGCCTAAAACGCGCTAACAGCCCCGTCACTGCGGGGGTCCCAGCCACCACGCAAGGTGCCTGATGGATCGCGAATGATGCAACCAGCGTGACCTACTGTCTCATCAAAAGATTCCAGCATCTCAATTTCATGACCCATGGCATGCAATTCTTTTGCAACCCAGGGGCTAAAGCGAGATTCTAATTTGAGGCTATCGCTAGTTTGCCCCCAAGTGCGACCGAGCAACCAGCGTGGACGGCTAATTGCATCTTGTGGATCGAGTCCATAAGTAGCAGTGCGCGTAAAGAGGGCGCATTGCGTTTGAGGTTGGCCATCGCCACCCATGGTTCCATAGACCATTGAGCGACCATCTTTGAATAAAGCCATCGCGGGATTGAGTGTGTGGAAAGGTTTGCGGTACGGCTCGAGATGGTTCAGCGTCTTAGGATCTAAAGAGAAGCTGCAACCCCGGTTCTGCCAATTCACACCCGATTTCGGCAGCACAATGCCAGCACCAAACTCGTGATAAATACTTTGAATGAAGGAGACGCAGTTGCCATCGCCATCAATCACACCCATCCAGATGGTGTCTGCTGGCCCTTTGCCCTGACCCCAAGGTAAAGCTTTTTTGGGATTAATGTTCTTAGCCAGTTTTTTCAGAAACGCAGGTGATAAAAATGATTGTGCATTTTTTGTCATGTAAGCAGGATCTGTGACAAACTGATCCCGAATCTTAAATGCTTGCTTCGTTGCCTCAACGCAGTGGTGTACATACTCAGTGCTATCTACCTTAAAGCGTTTTAAGTTCGATTGATCCAAGATGCCAATGATCATTAGTGACACTACGCCTTGAGTAGGTGGCACCATGTTGTAGACCTTAGCCATGCTGTGCTTAAGCTCCAGTGGATCAATGAGTTTTGCCTGATGACGCTGAAGATCACTTAAACGCAATGGACTACCAATCTCAGTGAGCTCTTTTGCTAGCAAGTTAGCAAGATCACCACGATAAAAATCATCTGTACCTTTTGTTGCAATCTGACGCAGTGTTTTAGCTAGGCGCTCTTGCTTAAAGATGCTCCCAACATCCGGTGCTTTGCCATTGACTAAGAAAGTCTTGGAGAAACCTGGAATCGCGCTGAGCTCAACACGCTTCTTGGCCGTTAAGCTAGATTGACTATAAGTGACTGGCACACCAGTTTCTGCGTAATGAATCGCGTCTGCTAATAAACGAGACAAAGGAATCTTGCCGCCTAGACCTTGTTTAGAGAGCTTATGTGCAGCACCCCAGCCAGAGATGGTGCCGGCAACAGTATTGGCTGCAACTGGCCCACGAAATGGAATGGCTTTAGTGATGCCACGCTCTGCATACCATTGCTTGCTAGCTAAGCCAGCAGCAGCACCGCAGGCATCAATGCCGCCCATCGCCTTACCAGGGGAATGTATGACCCAGAAAGAGTCGCCACCTATCGAATTCATATGAGGGTAAACAACAGCGATAGTTGCCGCTGCAGCAACCATTGCCTCTAATGCATTACCACCCTCCCTGAGAACTGCTAGTGCCGATTCAGAAGCAAGGGAGTGCGGCGCAACCGCCATCCCTTGAATACCCCACTT
>CAMBBT010000125.1 GCA_945864455.1 Polynucleobacter meluiroseus
AAGCGTCAATCTGATCGATGTAATCGGAGAGCTCAACACCATATGCCCCAATGTTCTGAATCGGTGCAGCGCCAACCGTTCCCGGAATGAGAGCTAGGTTTTCTAGGCCAGGCAAATTATTTTCTAAAGTCCAAGCACCAAACTCATGCCACTTGACTCCGCCACCCACTGCAATCACAGTTACATTCTGGTCAGAAGTAATAATTTCTTGACCGGTGATATTCATTAGTAATGTGGCGCCAGTTAAAAACTTGGGCAAAATCACATTGCTACCACCCCCTAATACTCGCCATGGCAAATTTTGTTCATTAATTTCCTTCATTACCGCCTCAATTTGCACTGGGGCGGTAATTTCAAAAGCGATATCCGCCACAGCGTCTAGACCAAAGGTGTTGCGGTCCTTCAAACCCAAATTGGGCGTCGATTGTGCTGGTACAGGCGCATTTGGGGTGGAGTTCATGCCACAATCTTATTCGAATGTCTGCCAAATCCGCAGATAATTGCCAGAATGCTAATGAAATCACCCATAGCTCATAGAAATAGAGAAGGAGTAAAAGATGCCCTCATTTGACGTAGTTTGCGAACCCGATATGGTGGAACTCAAGAATGCCATCGAGCAATCTAATAAAGAAATCAGCAATCGTTTTGACTTTAAGGGCTCTGATAGCCGTGTAGAGCAAAAAGATGAAACGCTCATTTTGTACGGTGACGACGACTTTAAATTAGGTCAAGTACGCGATGTCCTCTTTGGCAAGATGGCCAAGCGTAATGTCGATGTGCGCTATCTCAAAGATGATAAAAAAGAGACTATTGGCAGTGATAAGCGCAAGCAAACCATGAAGATCCAAAAAGGGATTACTCAAGAGCTTGCTAAAAAAGTAGTACGAATTATTAAAGATAGCAAGGTCAAAGTACAGGCCAGCATCCAAGGTGATGCAGTACGTGTTACTGGTGGCAAGCGCGACGATTTACAAGAAACCATGGCTTTACTGAAAAAAGAAGTAACAGAAGCGCCACTGGGCTTTAACAATTTCCGTGACTGATGCTCTTGCTAATACTGCAATAACCACTTGCAATGTAGGAATATGTATATTATGATAATATACATGAATGATAGACTTTGATCACATTACTGGGTTTCAGTGGGATATAGGCAATGCTTATAAAAGCAATGAAAAGCATGCCGTATCTCAAGGTGAGGCTGAAGAGATTTTTTTTAATCAGCCTTTATTGATTGCTGGAGATGAAAAGCACAGTCTAGGAGAGAGGCGTTATCTTGCGCTAGGCATTACATTGGTTGGCAGACTCTTGTCTGTGGTGTTTACTCTGCGCAAGCAAGCAACTCTTATTAGAGTAGTTTCTGCAAGACCAATGAGTAGAAAAGAAAGGGCATTTTATGAAAAAGCCTAATAAAACGATTCCAAAGTTTAGGGCTGAGAAGGAAGAGCGCTCCTTTTGGGAGAAGAATGACGCCGCTGATTATTTTGACCTATCAAAAGCAGTGCGCGTCACAATGCCGAATCTCAAGCCGACAACAGCCTCTATTTCCTTGCGTCTTTCACAGAGTTTTTTAGAGAATATTAAGTTGCAGGCAAATAAGTTGGATGTCCCTTATCAATCATTAATGAAAATTTGGCTTGCCGAAAAGTTGGAAGAGGTCACTAAGTAATATCAGGAATACTTGGGCCTCCAATTAACTATGTCAGCCTCTATGGGGACCGGATCTCCAATAGCCCCGGTAAGCCAAGAAGCCATTGAGCGCTTTTGTGATGTTTGCTGGCTAGAAGATGGCCTAGCGCAGAATAGCCTAGCCGCATACCGCAGAGACCTATTACTGTTAGCGCAGTGGCTCTACAAAAATCATTCTTCTGATCTGTATGCGGTGACAGAAAAAGATCTCACTGCATACATCGCGCATCGCCGTGCTGATAAAGCCACTACAGCTAATCGACGCTTAACGGTCTTTAAACGTTTTTATCGTCATGCGCTGCGCATTAATTTAGTCAAGAGTGATCCCTGTATTGGACTACGCGCTGCGAAGCAAGCGCTACGCTTTCCAAAAACTTTAAGTGAAGATCAAGTCACGGCATTACTTAATGCACCTGATATTGAGACCCCTCTTGGGCTGCGTGATCGCACAATGTTAGAACTCATGTATGCCAGTGGCTTGCGCGTCTCAGAAATCGTTTCCTTAAAAACTGTAGCACTCGGATTAAATGAAGGTGTGGTGAGGGTGGTAAACGGCAAGGGTGGCAAAGAACGCTTAGTGCCCTTTGGTGGTGAAGCAGGGCAGTGGCTGCAAAAATATCTTGCTAATGCTAGAACTCCACTTCTAGAAGGTAAAACGACTGATGCTGTATTTGTTGGGCGCCATACTGGTACGGGATTAACTAGACAAGCTTTTTGGTCTTTAATTAAGCGCTATGCAACGCTTGCCAATATCCCGGTAGCTTTATCACCCCACACGCTAAGACATGCCTTTGCTACCCATTTACTCAATCATGGGGCCGATTTAAGGGTTGTGCAGCTGCTTTTGGGCCACGCTGATATCTCGACTACCCAGATCTATACCCACGTTGCTAGAGAGCGCCTTAAATCGATTCACCAGCAGCACCATCCCCGTGGCTCATGAGTACAGAAGCAACTGGTAATAAGTGATTAAGATAGCGACATGACTTTTCATCCAAATGTATTGCTCATCCCCATTGCTTATCTCATAGGCTCTATCTCATTTGCAGTGGTGGTGAGTAAATGTATGCGTTTGCCAGATCCCCATACCTACGGCTCGGGTAATCCAGGGGCTACGAATGTTCTTCGCACCGGTAATAAATTGGCTGCAGCACTCACCTTTATTGGCGATGCACTAAAGGGTTACTTTGCAGTGATGTTGGCACGCATCATCCTGGGTGATCAATCTTTAACTTCGACGCTCAGCTCTTGGGTCTTATGTGGCGTTGTGATAGCCGTATTTCTAGGGCACCTCTTTCCGATCTTTCATGGTTTTAAAGGTGGCAAGGGTGTCGCTACTGCTTGCGGTATTTTATTTGGCGTCAATCTGATTTTAGGAATAGCCACACTGAGCACCTGGATCATCGTGGCAGTATTTTTACGCTACTCTTCTTTAGCAGCGCTAGCAGCAGCAGTCTTTGGCCCAATCTATTTTGTATTCTTATTTGGCTTTCAGCCGATGGGTATTGCACTCTTAGTAGTTTGCTCGCTGCTCATTTGGCGCCATCGCAGTAATATTCGTAATCTCATGAATGGCACCGAGAGCCGGATTGGCTCTAAAAAAGATTCCAAACAGAAAGCACTCTAATTACTATGACCATTGCTTATGCCTGTGTACTCTTGATGGGTTTATTTCCTTATGTGGCTGCTGGTATTGCCAAAAAAGGCTTTAAGGATTTCGACAACCGCATGCCAAGACAGTGGCTTGCTCAGCAAACCGGATTTAGAGCCAGAGCTAATGCAGCCCAAGCCAACCTCTTTGAATCGCTTCCCCTCTTTTTTGCAGCAGTGATTATCGCCAGCATCAACAATGCACCACAAGCTAGAGTCGACCTGCTTGCCATCGGTTTTGTATTAGCCAGAATAGCCTTTTTAGTTTGTTATCTTGCCAATTGGCCAACAA
>CAMBBT010000126.1 GCA_945864455.1 Polynucleobacter meluiroseus
TTAGCAAGTAAACCTCCGGCTAATGCCAAAGAAGGCGTGGTGTTGTTAAATCCCCCTTATGGTGAGCGTCTTGTCATTAAGGGTGGCAGAGGGGGGAGTGCTCAGGATGATGATTCTCGTGATGGACGTGATTCTGAGTATGGAGCTGAGCCAGAAAATCGCTTTGAGATGAATTTAGAGACAGGACGTCAGAGTGCCAAGCGCTCTAGTCGTGAGTCTTTGAAGAAGCTTCAATCTCAGGAAGAGCAGGACCCCAGGTTTGTAGAGTTCTTGCGCCAATTTGGTCAACATCTGAAAGATACTTTTGGTGGATGGAATGTTTTTGTATTGACAGCCGATATGGGGCTACCTGGACAATTACGTATTAAGGAGTCAAAGCGCACCCCACTATTTAATGGCCCTCTAGAGTGCCGTTTATTTAAATTTGAGATGCATGCTAAGCGTCCTGCTTCAAGCGAAGACTAGGTGCCTTAAAATAAAGCTATTAGTGACTAAATCCTGAAGAAATAAAGCGGAGAGCAAGCAAGTGGAATTTAAAACCTATATGTGTCTGATTTGTGGCTGGGTCTACGATGAAGCAGCTGGCCTGCCTGACGAGGGTATTGCTCCAGGCACTCTCTGGAAAGATGTGCCTATGAATTGGGCTTGTCCAGAATGCGGCGCTCGTAAAGATGATTTTGAAATGATGGCGATTTAATTAGGAGTTGACTGTGGCAAAAGTGAATCAAAACGAAGTTTTATTTGAGCGTGCACAAAAGACAATCCCAGGTGGCGTGAACTCCCCAGTGCGGGCTTTTCGTCAGGTGGGCGGTACTCCTCGTTTTGTTACTAAAGCCAAAGGCCCCTATTTTTGGGATGCGGAGAACAAGCGTTATATCGACTTGATTATGTCTTGGGGCCCCATGATTGTGGGTCACGCAAATCCAGAGGTAGTCCAGGCAGTACAAAAAGCGGCAGAAACCAGTTTTAGTTATGGCGCACCAACCGAAGGTGAGATCGAGTTGGCTGAGCGTATCTGTGCGTTAATGCCCAGCGTTGAGCAAGTGCGGATGGTGTCGAGTGGTACTGAGGCGACCATGAGCGCCCTGCGCCTTGCACGTGGTTATACAGGTCGTGACTTAATTATTAAGTTCGAGGGTTGCTATCACGGCCACGCAGACAGCCTTTTAGTGAAGGCGGGCTCAGGCTTACTAACCTTTGCCGACTCTACTCAAAATGCGCCATCTTCTGGCGGTGTTCCACAAGATTTGGTCAAGCACACATTGGTGCTGCCCTATAACGATGTAGCTGCTATTGAAGAGGTGTTTAAAAAGCAAGGCGATCAGGTTGCAGCTGTCATCTTGGAGCCGATTGCTGGCAATATGAATTTAATTCAACCCTCAAAAGAATTTTTATCAGCGATTCGTAACCTCACAAGCAAGCATGGCAGTGTTTTAATTTACGACGAAGTCATGACGGGTTTTAGAGTTGCTTTAGGCGGTGCACAATCCTTACAGGGGATCACACCTGACCTCACTTGTTTGGGTAAGGTAATGGGTGGTGGCATGCCCATGGCAGCCTTTGGGGGTAAAAAAGAAATCATGTCTAAGCTAGCACCTTTAGGTAGCGTCTACCAAGCCGGTACTTTATCTGGTAATCCAGTGGCTGTGGCAGCGGGTCTTAAGACCTTGGAGATTATTTCTCGAGAAGGTTTTTATGAATGCCTTACCGGTCAAACTAAAAAGTTAATGACTGGCTTAAAGCAGGCTGCTGATAAAACAGGCGTTCCATTTGCAGTAGATAACGTTGGCGGTATGTTTGGTTTCTACTTTGCTAGTCAGGTTCCGACTTCCTTCGAAGCAGTGACTAAAATGGATATTGAGGCATTCAAGAAATTCTTTCATTTGATGCTAGATGAGGGTGTGTATCTTGCGCCATCAGCCTATGAGGCTGGCTTTACCTCGATTACGCATGATAATGAAGTGGTCAATGCCATCATTGCGGCAGCTGAGAGTTCATTTAAAAAGCTCTAAGCTAAGCTGCAATTACATTCTGAGTGGATGGTCGTAGCCATTTACCTGAATAAGCTCAAGACCTTTTGAATCCTTACTAGAGTCTGCAATCTCGAGGGCAGTTAATTTGCCACCCCAGACACAACCAGTGTCTAGGCCAATGACATTGTTGCGTCTAAGCAGACCCAATGTAGACCAATGACCAAAGTAAATGAGAGTATCTGTAGTTTTACGCTTAGGCACATTAAACCAAGGGATGTAGCCCTTAGGCCCATTCTCTAACCCCTCTTTACTTTCAAATTCCATTTGGCCACTGGGTGTACAAAATCGCATGCGGGTAAGCGTGTTGGTAATGAGACGCAAACGCTCATAACCCTTTAGCGAGTTACTCCATTTATTGGGAGTATTGCCATACATATTGGCTAAAAAATCTTTATAGGATTTGCTGCGCAGGGCTTTTTCAACCTCTTGTGCACATTCAATGGATTGCTGTAGGTCCCACTGGGGAAGTACACCAGCATGAACTGTAAGTACCTTACCATTACTGAGCGCCATTGGGCGATTGCGTATCCAATTGATGAGTTCTTTACGATCAGGCGCTTTTAGGATTGCATCAACCGTATCTAAACCCTTGGTGTTACGGAGTCCCGCATCAATCGCCAATAGATGAAGATCATGATTACCAAGAATGCATTCGGCACGACCAGATTCTTGTAGAGATTTGAGTTGTCTTAGTGCACCAAGAGAATCAGGACCACGATTCACTAAATCCCCTAAAAAAATCATTTTTGACTTTTTGGGAAGCTTCTTTACGAGGGCTTTGAGTGAAGGGGCACATCCTTGGACATCGCCCACAGCATAAATTTTGCTCATGCCCTATCTTAGCGGAAAAGAAGCTGTGGGACCTTTACCGGCTGACTTTTTTAACTACGCTATAGCGTACTAAAGTTTTCTTACGCGCTTCATCGTGATCAACAACAGGCAGGGGATAGTCTCGACCTAGTACTATGCCAGCAGCCTCAAGTTCAATATGCCCGGATTTCCAGGGAGCATGAATCGATTTCTTGGAGAGCTTTTCAAGTTGGGGTAGATAACGGCGAATAAATTTACCTTCAGGATCAAATTTCTCGGATTGCGTGATGGGATTAAAGATGCGGAAATAGGGTTGGGCATCACAACCAGATGAAGAAGCCCATTGCCAGCCACCATTATTCGATGAGAGCTCAAAGTCATTGAGATGCTCAGCGAAATAGGCCTCGCCCAAGCGCCAGTCAATGCCCAAATCCTTGGTAAGAAAGCTAGCTACCACCATCCGTAGGCGATTGTGCATATAGCCACTCTGATTGAGTTGGTGCATGGCCGCGTCAACTAGTGGATAACCTGTTTTACCTTGACACCAAGCAGCAAAGAGTTTTTTTGCACTAGAACCACTTTCCCAGACGATGTTCTCGTAGTCAGGCTTAAACGAAGCACCTTCAGCTAGTCTTGGGTGATTAGCCAAAATCATGAAATAAAAATCACGCCAAATGAGTTCGCTTAACCAAATGGTAGCGCCCATGCTACCAGCTAGCATCCGACGATGTGCTTCGCGTACCAGCCCTCTAATGGAGAGCATGCCAAAGCGTAAGTGC
>CAMBBT010000127.1 GCA_945864455.1 Polynucleobacter meluiroseus
ATTTACAGATGACTATCAATAAAGGCAGACAACTGGGATTTGGCCAAAGCGCCTACTTTTTGAGCAGCTACAGTGCCATTTTTGAATAGGATCAAGGTCGGAATGCCGCGAACATTGAACTGGGCTGGAACGCCTTGGTTCTCATCCACGTTCATTTTTGCGATTTGCAACTTGTCGCCATACTCACCGGAAAGCTCTTCCAGGATTGGGCCAATCATTTTGCAAGGACCACACCATTCAGCCCAGAAGTCGAGGAGAACAGGTTTATCAGACTTGAGGACGTCTTCTTCGAAAGAGGCGTCAGTTACGTATTTAATACCGGCACTCATGAAAATTCCTTATTTAGACTTATTTAGCGAGTTATTTAATTGTGGCATTACAAAGCTTATATTAGCAATAAGCCAAACATTCTGCCTGATTTCCCAAATAAGTTTTCAAATAAACCCTAAAACACCAATCCAACAGCCCCTGTAATGATTCACCCATTTCCGACCATTTCAAAGCAACAGCAGCCGCAGGCTTGGGCAATTACGCCCAATAGTCAGGCGCTGACAGAATTGGCCAAAGGTATTTGGGATTGTGCAAAACAAACCCAAAAACGCCCCTTAGTAGTTCTTAGTACTGCTGGACCACTGATTGGGCTGAGGACAGCCTTAGAGCAAAACCGACCAAAGGATCTGCCAAGTAATATCGCCTTCTTGCCGCAAGTCATCAGTTTTGCTGATTGGTTAGAGGCGGCACCAGGTGCATGGAAGTTTCCAAAAAAGCAAACCGATTTAGAGAGATGGCTATCGGTCTTTGTGAATTTGCGTAAACACAAAGTGTTGCAAAGCTGGTTTAAGGCAGAGAGTGAAGCAGGTGCATGGGGATTGGCACAAGCCGTTATTGATGCGTGTGACTCATTATCAGAAGTGGTTGTTCCGCAATTACAAAGCGAGCTAAATGACTTGCTACAAACCCACACGCTTGATACCGAAGCCTGGCTGAAAAAAGTAGAGCTGGTTTTAGATCAGGCTATTGCTAAAGCTTATGTAGGACTCTCACGCAATGTAGTCGATGAAGAGTCTGCAGTACTCTTAACTTTCTGGCGTTACTTAACCAATATTGGGGATCCAGTCATTCGCAAGCATTTAGCGATGGCAGCCCAGATGCAATTAGCAAAAGTCAATGCAGAAAAAGATTCCACTACAGTGCGTCCACTCATCTGGGTGCAGACTGCTGATCCAAAGCCCATTGATCAAGAGTTAATTGATGGCTATCTAAATGATTACGCTCAATTTGCATCCGTAGTTCGGGTAGATCTCAACTGGCAAACCGTTGCCTTATGGCCAGAGGCGCTATGTGGACTGGATGCGCAAGGGCATATTGTGGTTGCCAACCCCGAAGAGGACTCTCAAATCGAGAGCAATATTCAAGTTCATCAGCAGGATCATTCGCGCTTGCTAGCAGCAAGACGTTTTGAAGAATTAGCCTGGACTGCAACGAAAGCAATTGAGTCACATCTGATTGCTGGCAAGAAGAATATTGCATTGGTTGCGCAAGATCGTTTGGCAGCACGCAGAGCGCGCGCATTACTGAGTCGTTTAGGTAGTGCATTACGCATTCGTGATGAAACTGGTTGGAAGCTATCAACTACTAGAACTGCAGCAGCATTGGATAGCTGGCTAGAAATCATGCGTGCCCCTAAAGAGGGGCCTAGCGCGAGCGCTTTACTCGAGTTTTTGCAAAACCCATATTTCGATCTTTCTCATAGTCTCAATACATCACCCGAAGTATGTATTGGCCTGATTGCTCAGCTTGAAGATATTTTAATTGCCAGCCAAGCGAAATCTGGTTGGGAAACGTTCACCATGGCGATAGAGCGAGCCAATAGTTACGCGGCCAGCAATGGCGGTTCGCCCAATGCGCATTTAATTGATCTCATCAAGTTTGTCAGACGTTTACATGCTGGCTGGCAACAGCAGGTAATAGATTGCTCTAGCGCCTATGGACTCTTGCAGAAAAATCTTCAAGATACGGGTATGGCACAGCGTCTTGAAAAAGATGCCGCAGGTAAGCAGCTCCTCGAAGTAATAAAAGAGTTTGATTTCAGTGGCGGTATATATCAAGACGTCAAGATGCGTTTACCAGAATGGTTAAGCCTTCTCAAGACAGTCATCGAAGAAGCATCATATGAGGAGGCTGGTCAAGAGGCGCAAGCAACCCTTAGTATTTTGCCGCTGAGCTCAACGCGACTACGTCAATTTGATGCGGTAGTTGTAGTGGGTTGTGATGAGCAGCAATTGCCCGCATTTTCGGAGCCGCCCTTATTTTTCTCAGACACGCTGAATCGATACTTAAAATCATCCACGATTGCAGCGCAGTATATCCAGCAAGCAAGAGACCTTTCTCAATTACTGGTGTCTTGCAAAAACGTTGACCTACTATGGCAGAGTAAAAGTAAAAGCGGAGAACCGCTAAGGCCATCAGCCTGGATTGCGCGTTTACAGGCTCAATTAAAAGACTGGCGAGTCATCGATGCAAAGCCAGATACGTATGAAGGTAAATCTCAGCCTATTACGATGTCAGTCAGCACGCCTGATCAGAACTTGGCTATTCCAGTCACCGTGTCGCCGAGTGCCTATAAGGCTTTGCGCGACTGTCCTTATCGCTATTACGTCAGCAACTTATTGGGCTTGCGTAAGGCAAAAGAATTTGAAGAGGGCTTTGATGCTTCTTTAGCAGGACAGACATTACATGCACTGCTCAAGACCTTTTTTCAAGCACTTAAGACTGAAGAAGAGAAATCACATTCACCAATACACCAAGGTAATGAGGCACGACGTCAGTGGATGATCGATCATTTAATCAAGTGTTCAGAAAAAGAGTTTGAGCGCCTGATTGCTGGAGATGCCCGAGTATTAGGAACGTTGAGAGATTGGCAAAAACAAATTCCTAGCTTTATTGATTGGCAGATCAAAAGAGAAAGTGATGGTTGGCGTTATCACGATGCTGAGCTATCCATTGGCTTTACATTAAGTTTGACTGACCCTGATGACGTGCAAAGGGATATCCGTATTGCCGGGCGCGCTGATCGATTTGATATTCATGAATCTGATAGTACTGCGGCGGCAGTGATTGACTATAAAAATCAGAAGATCAAAAAGATTGTCGATCGCGCTAAGAATATCTTGGATGATCCACAGCTTTTAATTTATGCCCGCGCTGCCAATGAGGATGCGATTGCAGCCCATCTGCCAGGGCGGACGGTAGGAGAGGCGCAGTGGGTCTCACTCAAAGCAGAGCTTGATAAAGGTGAGGATAAGAATATCCGGGCACATACGGTAGAGGATATGCCAGACGTGATGATTCAATTTTCTGAGCAGATCGAGAAAGACCTCAATAGTTTGTGGGCACGCAAGCCCATGCAAGCATTTGCGCCTGATAGCGTATGTCAATACTGCGAAGCTAGAGGCGTTTGCAGAAAGGGGATGTGGTGAGCGAAGAGTTTGATTACCCCTTAGCCTGCAATCCTGAAAGATCGGTCATTGTGTCTGCTTGTGCAGGTAGCGGCAAAACTTGGTTGTTGGTAGCCCGCATGATTAGAT
>CAMBBT010000128.1 GCA_945864455.1 Polynucleobacter meluiroseus
TGGGTTTTGTGATTGAAGCTGCTACTGAAAATCAGGCAGTCAAAGAAAAAATTCTGAAGCAAGTAGATGAGATCGTGAGCAAAGACACCATCATTGCTACTAATACTTCCTCCCTATCGATTACCAAGTTAGCTGCCCTAGACTCAAACCCAGCACGCTTTATTGGGATGCACTTTTTTAATCCTCCGCCTCTCATGGCTTTGGTAGAAGTCATTCGTGGCCTGCAAACTAGTGATGCAACCCATGCAGCCATTATCGATATGGCCAAGCGTGTTGGCAAAGAGCCCATCACTGTGAAGAATTCGCCAGGGTTTGTGGTCAACCGCATTTTATTGCCCATGATTAACGAAGCATTCTTTGTATTGTCAGAAGGACTTGCTAGTCCACAAGATATTGATGCTGGAATGAAGTTGGGCTGCAATCAACCGATTGGTCCCTTAGCTTTAGCTGACCTGATTGGTCTAGATACTTGCTTGGCAGTCATGGAAGTGTATTTTGAAAACTTTAGTGACTCTAAATACCGTCCTTGCCCCCTCCTTCGTGAAATGGTTGCAGCCGGTTATCTCGGTCGCAAGACAGGTCGCGGCGTATATACCTACGACAAATAATGACCCACCGATTAACTCCTCCAATACTGAAGCGCTCGTGAACCCAATTCCACCTGTAGTACAAAAACTGGCCTACGCTGGTCTGATTCCTTTTATTGGGCTTACTTTGTTGGTGCAATTAGCACCAACACCATTAAATTATTTGAGCGCAGAATCTCTGGCAGGTTATGGCGCTGTGATTACTGCATTTATGGGTGCATTGCATTGGGGTGCTAGCTTACATACTTTGGGTAAAACGCCTAGCGGTGATCGCTGGATAGATCGTAATGCTTGGATCTGGGGTATTACTCCCGCCCTTGTGGCCTGGCTTGCCCTACATATTTATATTCCGGTGGGCTTACTGATTCTGGCATCCACCTTAATCATTCAACGCAATATCGATCAAAGTACTTACCAATATTATTTTTCTGATGAGGCGGCACGTAATGCTTTTATGATGATCCGCAATCGCTTGACCTATATTGCTGCCGCCTGCTTAATTTGGTCAGCCATTGTGATTCTGTTTATCCAAGCATGATGGTTCGATGAGCGGTCTATTCGATAGCACCCCTCCGCCGCCATTAGCGGAAGCATTACGCCCGAAAACTATTGAAGAAGTGATTGGACAAACCCATTTATTAGCCCTAGGTAAGCCCCTCAATCTGGCATTTGCCTCAGGCAAGCCACACTCCATGATTTTGTGGGGCCCTCCGGGCGTTGGTAAAACGACTTTAGCCCGCCTCTCAGCAAAAGCCTTTGATCGTGAATTCATTGCCATCTCTGCAGTATTGGCTGGAGTCAAAGAGATCCGCGAAGCCATTGAACAGGCTCAGCAAAATATGGCTCAGTATGGCAAGCAAACGATTTTATTTGTCGATGAGATCCACCGATTTAATAAGAGTCAACAAGATGCCTTATTGCCCCACGTAGAGTCTGGCTTATTTACTTTTATTGGCGCCACTACTGAGAACCCCTCTTTTGAGGTGAACTCAGCACTGCTATCTCGTGCCCAAGTCTATGTTCTGAAGTCTTTAACTGCAGATGAACTCCAGCAGCTATTTGTTCGTGCACATAAACATTCGATGCCGGATGTCAAATTTGACGATAGCGCAATTGATACCCTGATCTCGAATGCCGATGGTGATGCTCGTCGTCTATTAAATCTGGTTGAGCAAATCCGCAATGCCGTTCTCACGCCTAACTCCCCCATTAAGCTCATTGACCAAGTCTTTATTGAAAACGCCCTGGCTGCTCAAGCACGTCGTTTTGATAAGGGTGGTGATCAGTTTTATGACCAGATTTCTGCGCTACATAAATCAGTGCGAGGCTCTAATCCCGATGCAGCACTCTATTGGTTTTGCCGTATGCTCGATGGCGGCGCAGACCCTCGCTACCTAGCCCGCCGTATTATTCGGATGGCTTGGGAAGATATTGGTTTGGCTGATCCTAGAGCGATGCAATTGGCAAATGATGCGGCCCAAACATTTGAAAGATTAGGATCGCCTGAAGGTGAACTTGCTCTGGGTCAAGCGCTAGTGTACCTAGCAGTGGCCTCAAAAAGTAATGCTAGCTACAACGCGTTTAATGCTGCTCGTGCCTATGTCGCCCAAGACCAATCTAAGCCTGTACCAAACCATCTGCGCAATGCGCCAACCAAACTCATGAAAGAGCTTAGACATGGCAAAGAATATCGCTACGCCCATGATGAGCCACACGGCTATGCTGCTGGTGAGTCTTATTTGCCTGAAGGCATGTCAGAGCCCTACTGGTATGAGCCTGTTGAGCGAGGTCTAGAGAGTCAGATTAAGGAAAAGATGGCTTTCTTACGCAAACTCGATGCTGAACATCCAAAGAAATAGGAATCAGCAAATGAGCGAGAGAACTTTAGCGACTCTGTATTACGACATTATTTCGCCTTTCGCTTATCTGTATGTGAAACAAAGGCAGCGTCTGGAACAAAAACTAGAAATCACACCCGTTCCGATTCTTTTGGGTGGACTCCTAAGATCAACAGAAAATAAAGGTCCTGGTGAAGTCGCTGCTAAGCGTCCGCACACCTATCAATATTGCGTATGGCAAGCAGAGAAATTAGGAATCCCCTTTCGTTTTCCTGAACACCATCCATTTTCAACGGTGGCAGCACAACGCCTACTGCTTGAAAAGAAGGCTGACTGGGTAATGGTAGAACGTGCTTTTGATTATGTTTGGATGGAAGGCAAAGATCCCAATCTTTCTTGGTCAGAATTTTGCGTCTATTTGGGATTACCTAGCGAAACCCCAAAGCCTGAAAGCCCGGAGATTAAAGCTGCCTTAGTTGCGAATACCAATCAGGCTAAAGCAGATGGCGCCTTTGGGGTGCCTGCCTTGATTCTCAATCAGCATTGCTTTTGGGGTTTAGATACCATCGATTGGGCACTTGATTACCTTGCGCGGCCAGGAATGTTCGAAGAAGCCTCCTATGCCTATGCTGGGAATGTTCCCAACGGCCTTACTTAATAAAGTTGCACAATACAATTGTTCTATTCATTTCATTTAAGGAGTCTTTATGCGTAAGCTTTTTACTAGTCTGCTTCTCGTTACCGCTTGTATTGCTAGCCAAGCAGTTCTTGCAGGTCCTCAGGTTGAATTTAAAACTACTTTGGGTAACTTTGTTGTTGAGCTAGACGATGTGAAGGCTCCAAAGACGACTGCCAACTTTTTGAACTACGTGAAGAGTGGTTTTTATAATGGCACTATTTTTCATCGCGTGATTGATGGCTTCATGATTCAAGGTGGTGGCTTCACTCCAGATCTGACTCAAAAATTGACCAACGCCCCCGTAGTTTCTGAAGCGCAAAACGGTTTAAGAAATAATCGTTACACCATTGCGATGGCACGCACTTCTGATCCGGATTCTGCTACTTCCCAGTTCTTTATTAACGTCAATGACAATGCCGCACTAGACTTCCCCAATG
>CAMBBT010000129.1 GCA_945864455.1 Polynucleobacter meluiroseus
AGGCTTGTCTCTGTAGATCTGCAAGACCAACCACCCGCCCAAGTTGCACCCTCTGGTTTTGACAGGTCAATTGGTTTAGGTGCGTTTGCATCTGGATTATTGGTTGGAATGAGATGCAGTGTGTTCTTACCATCTGGCGCAACACTGACTTGATAGTCAATAGCGATAGCTCCTGATGGTGTGATTTCAATTAACTTCACACTGCGAGTGGGCCCAAAGGTAAATGATCCGTTGGTAGCCTCATCCATAGCTATAGTGCCACGACTTGCAAATGCCTCTGTTACCGCAAGTTTTGCGCTAGAGGATAAATTCATGCCCTCTACAACACGACTACGTGCAATGTAATCTTGATACTGAGGAACAGCCACTGCTACCAAGATGCCAATGATGGCAACTACTACCATTACTTCAATTAAGGTAAAACCTGCCTGATTCGAAACGCCTGCTTGGTTCTGTAATTTTCTAATCATTAAATAAATATCCCCTAGTTAATAAGGCCTCATGATCCATTATGAAGCCCTTCTTCTAGGGGAAAGTTTCTGTCAGAAATATCGGATTAACACCCTCAACTTCTGAGCACTAATTGCTTAAGCTTTTTTTTGACTGCGCTTTACGACTTCTCCAAGTGCCATCACCGCAATTGCGCCAACAGCTCCCGCAATTAGGCTATAAGATTCAATGCCTGGGCCAAAGAACTTGATTACACCTGGATCAGACATGATCATGCCGCCTGCAATCCAACCTAGCAATCCCGCTCCCGCAGTGACGATAATTGGAAAACGATCGATCAAGTAAAGAACGATTCGGCTCCCACCAATGATGAGCGGTACAGAAACTAGCAAGCCAAAAACAATATAGCCAAGCTGGTGTGCCTGGTCTTCGACTTGACCTGCGGCTCCAGCAATCGCCAAGACGTTATCTAAACTCATCACAATATCAGCGATGATAATAGTTTTAATAGCTGCAAATAATTTATCTGGGGCCTGAAGATTGTGATCCTCTTCGCCACCGGAGTCGACCATTAGCTTGTAGCCAATCCATAGCAATAAGAGACCCCCAACGAACTTCAAGAATGGGACCTGCAATAAGGTAACTGCAAAAGCTACTAATACGATACGCAAGATAATTGCGCCGGCAGTACCCCACAAAATACCCTTACGACGCTGATTAGGGTGTAAATTTCGGCAAGCCAAGGCGATTACAACGGCATTATCACCGCCCAATAAAATGTCAATCAAGATGATCTGTGCAACTACAGACCAATCTAACATTGCTAAAAACTCCATGTCATCCTCTTATATTTTTATGTTTTAACTACTTTTTAAAACTACTAATTGCTACAAAAAAGATACTGCTGAACACTATTAATATTGCAGCATCTTATCTTGATCGCCAATTACAACATGGCTTTCAACAATGCTGCCATTTCTGATGGGTTCTTTGTTACTTTGAAGCCACACTCTTCCATGACAGCCAGTTTGGCATCAGCTGTATCCGCTCCACCAGAAATCAATGCGCCAGCGTGGCCCATCCGTTTTCCAGGAGGTGCTGTAACACCAGCAATAAAGCCTACTACTGGCTTTTTCATATTGTCTTTACACCAGCGAGCAGCTTCAGCCTCATCTGGGCCACCGATTTCACCAATCATGATGACGGCATCCGTTTCTGAGTCTTCGTTGAACATTCTCATGATGTCGATGTGCTTCAAGCCATTGATTGGATCGCCACCAATACCAACAGCAGTCGATTGTCCTAAACCAATTGCAGTCAATTGACCCACCGCTTCATAGGTCAAAGTACCAGAACGACTCACAACACCAATGCGACCCTTCTTATGAATATGGCCAGGCATGATGCCAATCTTGATTTCATCAGGAGTAATGATTCCTGGGCCATTTGGCCCAAGTAACAAAGTCTTCTTGCCACCTTTAGCTTCTTTAGCTCTCATCTTGTTACGCACTTCGAGCATATCGCGCACCGGAATGCCTTCAGTAATACAAATCACAAAATCAAGGTCGGCTTCAACTGCTTCCCAGATGGCAGCAGCCGCACCTGGAGGTGGAACATAAATGACCGAAGTCGTTGCACCCGTTTGGGCAGCAGCTTCTTTAACAGTCCCATAAATTGGAATGTTAAAAATTGACTCGCCGGCTTTTTTAGGATTCACGCCAGCAACAAAACAATTTTTGCCGTTTGCGTATTCTTGACACTTCTCAGTATGGAACTGACCGGTCTTACCAGTAATACCCTGTGTAATGACTTTGGTGTTTTTATTAATCAAAATAGACATATTGAAATTCCCCGATTATTTATTTTTGGCAACCGCAGCAACTACCTTGGTAGCAGCCTCAGCCATTGAATCGGCGCTAATGATTGGCAAACCAGAGTCTGCAAGAATCTTTCTGCCTAACTCTTCGTTTGTACCCTTCATGCGCACCACCAGTGGCACAGTCAGGTTTACAGCCTTACATGCTGTCACTACGCCATCAGCGATCACATCGCAACGCATGATGCCACCAAAAATATTTACCAAAATTGCCTCAACGCTCTTGTTCTTGAGCATGATCTTAAATGCCTCAGTCACTTTTTCAGCTGTAGCGCCGCCACCAACGTCTAAGAAGTTGGCTGGCTCGCCGCCGAACAATTTAATGGTGTCCATAGTTGCCATGGCTAAACCAGCGCCGTTTACTAAGCAGCCGATGTTGCCATCTAAAGAGATGTAAGCAAGGTCAAACTTAGAAGCCTCAATCTCAGCGGGATCTTCTTCATCGACATCGCGATAAGCAACGATTTCTGGATGACGAAATAATGCATTCGGATCAAAGTTGAACTTAGCATCTAGTGCTTTAATCTTGCCATTGCCCTCAAGGATCAATGGGTTGATCTCTACTAAGGATGCATCAGTATCCCAATAGGTCTGATATAAATTCTTAAATACGTCACGCGCCATCGGAATAGAGGCGTCAGGAACACCAATGCCTTTTGCAATGATGTCGCAGTCAGCGTCTGTCAAGCCAATCATGGGATCAACAAATACTTTGATAATTTTTTCTGGATGAGATTCGGCAACCTCTTCAATATCCATGCCGCCTTCACTCGAAGCCATGATCACATTCTTTTGTGTGCCGCGGTCGGTAACGATACTGAAGTAGTACTCTTTTTTGATATCTGCGCCATCTTCAATTAAGAGGCGATTCACTTTTTGACCTGCTGGCCCTGTCTGATGAGTCTTGAGCTGCATGCCCAAAATTTCAGAGGCGTATTTTTTTACCTCGTCCATGCTTCTTGCTAGCTTCACGCCACCACCTTTACCGCGACCGCCTGCATGTATCTGCGCCTTGACAACCCACACTGGGCCACCCAGTTTTTCAGCAGCTTTCATTGCCTCGTCAACACTAAATGCAGGTATGCCGTTTGGAACAGGCACATTAAATTGGCGTAGAAGTTCTTTGCCTTGGTACTCGTGAATTTTCATAATTACTCCGAAACGGTATCTTTT
>CAMBBT010000130.1 GCA_945864455.1 Polynucleobacter meluiroseus
GCGACCGGAATTGTTAAGTGGTTCAATGATGCAAAAGGTTTTGGCTTTATCAAACCTGATGATGGTGAAGAAGAGTTGTTCGCGCATTTCAGCGCAATTACTATGCCTGGGTTCAAAACCCTTAAGGAAAACCAAAAGGTAACGTTTGATATTACCCAAGGCCCTAAAGGCAAGCAAGCTACCAATATCCAAGCGGCTTAATAGTCCTTAGATCATTATGAGAAACCCAGGACTTGTTCCTGGGTTTTTTTTCGCCCGTAATTTACTCGCCTAAAATGTACTCCATGCGCACAGCAATCAATATTTTTCGCCATCTCCTTCCTTTGGCCCTCTTGGTCAGCTCAAGCCTACCCTTTGCGCAAGTGAATGCTGGCTTGCCAACAGTTGAGTTGAAAACCGGCATCTATCGCATTCAAGCAGAAATAGCGGATACCCCAGAAAGAAGACAAGTGGGTTTGATGAACCGCACCAGCATGCCGATGAATTCTGGAATGCTCTTCATCTTTGAAGAAAAGGCTGGGCATTGCTTTTGGATGTTTAACACCAAGATTTCCCTCTCGATTGCTTTCATCGCAGACGACGGCAAGATTGTAAATATCGAGGAGATGCAAGCTGGGGTAAGTAATAATCACTGCCCTAAAGCTGCAGTGCGTTATGCCCTAGAGATGAATAAGCAATGGTACTCTGAGAGAGTCATTGGCCCCGGGGCTTTGATTAGCGGTTTACCGAAGAAATAGTAAAAACATTCTCTATCGACAAATAAAAAACACAGGCCTTGGTCTGCGTTTTACCTTGGTGAAGCAGGACGACTTATTCAAAATGGCAAACATAGTGCACTGCTTGCTCAGCACGAATAATAAAGTAACCGCCCTTCTCTACTTCCCAGCTTTGGCCAGCCTTGAACTCTTGCTCTGGGGCACCATTGATGCTCACGAAAGCAGTGCCATCGACCACTTCCATTACCTCTTTAGTACTTAAGTCAAAACGGAGGGTGCTTGGCAACACAACGCCAACCGACTTCCGTACGCCATTGGGTAGGGTCACCGTGTGAGATACGCACTTACCATCAAAAAATACATTGGCTTTTTTGCCTACTGAAACTTGATCAAATTGCATCTGGACTCTTTCTAATCTAGCTGTGACTAATTACTTCTTTGCGCGTTTCCGTTTCGCTATTTCAGCAATGCGCATACGTAAGGCATTGAGTTTGATAAAGCCGCCCGCATCCGCTTGGTTATAGGCGCCGCCGTCATCATCAAAGGTGGCGATATTTTGATCAAACAAAGTATTAGCTGAATCACGTGAGATCACAGATGCAGAACCCTTATAGAGTTTTAAACGTACAAGGCCATTCACCATCTGTTGAGTGTGATCGATGAGGGTTTGCAAAGCCATGCGCTCTGGCGCCCACCACAAACCGTTGTAAATCAAACTAGCGTAGCGTGGCATGAGGTCATCCTTCAGATGCGCCACTTCACGATCCAAGGTAATACTCTCGATGCCACGGTGCGCCTTGAGGAGAATGGTGCCGCCTGGGGTCTCGTAGCAACCACGACTCTTCATACCAACAAAACGATTTTCAACTAAATCTAGACGACCAATGCCGTGCTTGCCGCCAATACGATTTAATTCAGCCAATAACTCATGGGGTTTATAGGTCTTGCCGTTGATAGCAATAGGATCGCCAGCCTTGAATTCAATCTCAATAATCTCTGGGGCATCTGGAGCCTGCTCAGGAGAAACCGTCCAACGCCACATAGACTCTTCTGCCTCTGCGTTTGGATTCTCTAAATGACGACCTTCATAACTGATATGCAAGAGATTGGCATCCATGGAATAGGGTGAGCCCCCCTGCTTATGTTTCATCTCAACCGGAATGCCATGCTTTTCTGCATAAGCCATCAACTTCTCACGAGAGAGTAAGTCCCATTCACGCCAAGGAGCAATCACTTTAATTCCTGGCTCAAGAGCGTAATAGCCCAACTCAAAACGAACCTGATCATTTCCCTTACCAGTAGCGCCATGCGATACAGCATCAGCACCGGTCAAACGAGCAATCTCAATTTGACGCTTGGCAATCAATGGGCGAGCGATCGAAGTACCCAAGAGGTATTCACCCTCGTAAATCGTATTGGCGCGAAACATGGGGAATACAAAGTCACGCACAAACTCTTCACGCAAATCATCAATGAAAATATTTTCTGGCTTGATACCAAATTGCAAAGCCTTAGCGCGTGCTGGTTCTAGCTCTTCACCCTGACCAAGATCGGCAGTAAATGTCACGATCTCACAACCATAAGTGTCTTGAAGCCATTTCAAGATCACACTAGTGTCAAGACCACCAGAATAGGCTAGTACGGCTTTTTTAATATCAGACATGATTTTTTATTCAATCAAAAATTAATTAACAACTTAGACAAATTAATGAATATTTTCTTATTAGTCCAATCGACCGCAAAGTAAATACTCCATCAAGGCCTTTTGAACATGTAAGCGATTTTCTGCCTCTTCCCAAACAATACTTTGCGGACCATCAATCACGCCAGCAGAGACCTCTTCGCCACGGTGGGCCGGCAAACAATGCATAAACAATGCGCCAGGCTTTGCTACCGCCATTAACTCTTCGTCAATCATCCAGTCCTGGAAAGCATTCATACGCGAGGTATTTTCAGCCTCGTAACCCATGCTGGTCCAAACATCGGTGGTCAACAAGTCGGCGTCTTTACAAGCATCCTTAGGATCAGCACAAATGGTTAAATATTTTGCAGCTGTTTTTGTTAAACGAGGGGCATCTAACTGATAACCCACTGGCGCAGAGAAGCGGAACTGAAAATCTAAACATTCAGCAGCCTGTATCCAGGTGTAAGCCATATTGTTGGCATCACCAACCCACGCGACGGTTTTACCTTGAATTGGGCCACGAGCTTCTACAAAGGTGAAGATATCGGCCAATACTTGGCAAGGATGATATTCATTGGTCAGGCCATTGATGACTGGCACCCTCGAATTACCAGCAAAACGCTCAATGATGTCTTGGCCAAAAGTGCGAATCATGATGATGTCAGTCATCCGTGAAATCACCTGCGCAGTGTCCTCTACGGGCTCACCACGACCCAACTGGGTGTCACGGGTGTTTAGGTATACGGCATGGCCACCAAGCTGATGGATGCCTGCCTCGAAGGAAAGACGAGTACGCGTGGAATGTTTCTCGAAAATCATTGCTAAGGTACGGTCATGAAGTGGGTGCCAAGTCTCATAACTTTTAAATTTGGACTTAAGCCATGCCGATCTTTTCAGCAAGTAGTCATATTCTTGACGAGTAAGGTCAGAAAATTGCAGATAGTGCTTGACCTGTCCCGGCACTTGAGGCTTTGCCAGAGATGTCATCGTTGAGTTTTCTACTAAAGTTTTGGCTTGCATTTTTTTCTTCAAACATTCGACTGCACGAAAATAGAACTTAAGGTCATCTTACGGC
>CAMBBT010000131.1 GCA_945864455.1 Polynucleobacter meluiroseus
AATTCAAATACGGTACCAGAGCAATAACTATTGGGGGCGCCATCAAATTCCTTTAGCCACTGTGCAAAAGCTTCTGCACTTGCTGCTGGATTAGTGCCACGAACGGCATCACGCAACATCTTTCTAAATAAATAAGGGCCTGCATCAAACTTAGTGGGGTTCTCTAGAGCATGGATTGCAATTGGTCTCTGGCTAATGATGGCCTCGTAATCACCAGGTGCATATTGAGCCATCTTGTAATTGGAGCGCGCTCTGTGATCGGTAGGAATGTCCACAATATCGTTAATGGTGTGCTTACCAAAACGCTCTGCTCTTCTCAAGGCAACCTGGCCATCCAAAAAGTCGATTGATTCATATCCGACCAGCTCTTTTTGTCCAATTCCACGTGTATCAATACCAGGGCCCATCACACGCCAGCCAATCATCTTGCTATTAAAGTCATCAACTGGAACTGTCCAGCGAATGATGTGAAAGCGGCTAAATAATTTCTTATTAGAGCCATCTTCAGAAGTGTAGGCATGCAAACTGAGATTTGGCAGTACTTGATGCTGCACACGAATAAACAATTTGTCTTTGTTGACGCGACGCGCACCAGAACAAGCTAAACCTCGCCCACCATGAATGGGCACAAACTGCATGTCTGGGTGCACTTCCATCGTTGGAGAACCCACTTCATCAAAGGTTGTACCCTGAAAATGACCGCCTACTACATTTTTAGCGGAGTGTAATTCAGCTGTATGGAAGTTATCAGCAGCATTGTCTTGAACTTGCAACCAATTGCAGTGCTGGAAATTACTATAAGGGACAAGCTCATCGCCATCAGCCACTGTGAAATCAGACTCCCACTCTGGAAATGGTGGCTCTTTATCAGGAGCACCCATGTAAGCAAATACTAAGCCGTTTCTCTCAAAAGCTTTATAGGCACCCTGCTGAATTGAGCATGCATATTTTTTTGCCTCAGCCTCTTCCCCTTTAGGAAAATGCGCATTCAAACAAGTGCCATCTACATCAAAGTGCATGCCGTGATAACAACACTTAATACCATGTTCTTGAATCTGTCCATACTCTAGTGAAGCACCGCGATGAACGCAGTGTGCATGCAACACGCCAATGCTCCCACTACCATCACGAAACGCTACCAACTCCTCACCCAAGATAGTTAAAAATTTGGGTGTATCAGTTAATTCAATTGACATACAAACGGGATGCCAAAAGCCGCGCATGTACTCGCCCGTTGGTGTACCAGGGCCAACCTCTGTGAGCTCAGGATCATGCCCTGGAACTTTATTGGTGTAGTAGCCACCATAGGGAACTAATTTCTTGGGCGTTGCAGGTCCTGCGGATGCACCGACCTTTTTCTCCGCTTGTTCCTGTTTACTTGTCATTACAAGGACTCCTATTGATTAACTAGTTATATCTAAAAACTGTTCAATTATTCAAACATATCTGGCTGGTTTTCTTTGAGATAACCCCAGATTGGTTGGAAATGTAACCAACCAATATACTCGCTGCCCACGTGTTCACGGCTGTAACGCGCGGTTTCTGGTGATAGCAACACAGGCTTAATCCCTGTAGCCTCAACCATCATCTGCTGTTTGCAACAACGCTCTAAAGCAATAAACCAGAATGCTGCAGCCTCAATACTATGACGACTTACTGTTAACAAGCCATGATTGCGGTGAATAATCGCTTTCACTTTTTTTAATGATCCTGCTACGTTGTAACCTGAATTATCCTCAACGGCAACTTGACCAGCTTGTTCAGCTAAAACCATATGGTCCTCAAAGAATGCTGCTGCATCTTGCGAGATTGGATCTAATGGTTTACCTAGCGCTGCAAATGCTGTGCCATAGACCGTATGTGCATGACACATAGCAACAATATCAGGATGTTTTTCATGAACTGCTGCATGCAATACAAAGCCAGCGCGGTTCAATGCATGCTTACCTTCCAAAATATTGCCTTCATGGTCGGCCAAGATTAAGTTAGAAACTTTTACTTGATCAAAATGCACTGCCATTGGATTAGTCCAGTAGAGATTTGGATGCTCTGGATCACGAACCGTTAAATGTCCTGCAAATCCATAATCAAACTTTTCCAGAGCAAATGCTCTGCATGCTGCAACCAATCGCTCTTTAAGATGCTGACGTTCCTCAGCAAAATTCTTGAATTTTGGCTGGTAAGGAAAAATCTGGGATTTGTCTTCAGGTTGATAAATGGACTCTCTATCGCCTAAGTCCAATTTACGTTCTTTCTCCATTACTTCAGCCATATAGATTCCTTTTTTGATATGCATGCAAGCTAGGTGTTTTGATCAAACTCAAAACACAACTAAGCCGTAATCATCGGCTTTCCTGAAGGTTTTGACAAACGATAACTATTCATGGATAGATGAATATAAATCATGTATATTCTATTTAGATGAGAAAAATGCCAAATTATGTTCTTTTACGGGCTTTTGAGGCGGCTGCGCGGCTTGAAAGCTTTACCTTGGCCGCTAAAGAGCTACACCTCACTCAGTCAGCCATTAGTCACCAAATTAGAGAACTGGAAGATTATTTCGCTAAGCCGCTATTTTTGCGAAAGAACCGCAAAGTAGAGCCCACGTCAGAAGGACGACGTTTATTAGATTCTCTTTCCAGAGTATTTGATGTGATTGAGGTGGCATGCAATGAAGTCACTCTTGCTCCAAACTCACAAGTTCTTGCCCTGCACTGCTCACCCAGTTTTGCTGCAAAGTGGCTTAGCCCAAGACTTCCTGAATTCATTAAAAATAATCCTGATATCACTATTCGCCTCACTTCCGGAGCAGAACCAATTGATCTCTTGCGTAATCAAGAAATTGATATTGCCATCTCATATCAATTTACCCATGAAGGGCCTGGTATCACCTCGATGTCTTTAGGTGAAGAAAAAATTATTCCACTGTGCGCACCTGAACTGATTAACGCTAGCATTCCTGTAAAAGAGTTGATGAGTAGACTAACGCTGATTGAGTCTTCCTTAAATCACCATACCTGGGAGAAATGGTTTGAGATCAATCATCTAAAAAACCCATCAAGTCGCAAGATGTCATTTGATCGTGCAGCCCTCTCAGTATCTGCTGCAGTCGATGGCATCGGCGCTGTGCTTGAAAGCGTGCGCTTTGCAGAAAGAGAAATTTCGCGCGGTGAGCTGGTAGAGCTTGGTAAAGGGATCTTTTTGCCCACTACCGATAGGACTCATTTTTTATCTTATCGGTCGAACGCTAAAAACAGTCAAAAAATTAAACTGTTTACAGAGTGGCTATGCTTAAAAGCAGGCGTTACTCCATAGTGCAATCTCCAATTTTCTTTTTCATTCTGAGTGGTATCTGCTTTTCTACGGTGGATGCAATCGCCAAAATTCTG
>CAMBBT010000132.1 GCA_945864455.1 Polynucleobacter meluiroseus
GTTTATCTTTATATACAGATTATTGAGGCTATTTTCGCCTGATTTCCATCATTTTTCAGGATTTTCAAATCTTGCTTAAACTAGCGTCTGTACCCAAAAATAATCCATAAAACTGATAAAACGAGAGTTTCATGAATCATCTCATTCCCAAGCCTGACCAATACCAAGAAATACGTGAGGCCTTACGAGACCTCTGCGGAAAATTTGACTCCGCCTATTGGCAAAAAGTAGACCATGAACGAGGCTACCCAGAGGCTTTTGTAGATGCCATGACCGAAGCTGGTTGGTTGGCTGCTTTGATACCAGAAGAGTATGGTGGCTCAGGATTAGGCTTAGCGGAAGCCTCAGTCATCATGGAAGAAATGAACTTCTCGGGCGGCAACGCTGGTGCTTGTCATGGGCAGATGTACAACATGGGCACCTTACTTCGACATGGATCTGAAGAGCAGAAAAAAATATATCTGCCGAAAATTGCCAGCGGGCAATTGCGTCTACAAAGTATGGCAGTAACAGAGCCTACTACTGGTACTGATACCACCAAACTCAAGACTACTGCTGTGAAAAAAGGGGATAAGTACATTATCAATGGCCAGAAAGTTTGGATCTCTCGTATTCAGCATTCTGATCTGATGATTTTGCTAGCACGCACTACTCCGTTAAATGAGGTACAGCGCAAATCAGAAGGTATGTCGATCTTCATCGTCAACCTTGCAGATTCTATTGGCAAAGGAATGGAAGTTAGACCCATCGCCAATATGGTGAATCATGAAACCAATGAAGTGTTCTTTGACAACCTAGAGATCCCAGCAGAAAATTTGATCGGCACTGAGGGTCAAGGCTTTAAATATATCCTTGATGGTCTTAATGCAGAACGTGTTCTGATTGCAGCCGAATGTATTGGTGATGCCTATTGGTTTATTGACCGTGCTCGTCGCTACGCCAATGACCGCGTAGTATTTGATCGCCCGATTGGTAAAAATCAGGGGATTCAGTTTCCGATTGCTGATAGCTATATTGAAACTGAAGCCGCTAATCTGATGCGCTTTAAAGCCTGTGAACTATTTGACAATCACCAGCCCTGCGGGCCTGAGGCCAATATGTCTAAATACTTAGCCGCCAAAGCATCGTGGGAGGCGGCCAATGTTTGCTTACAAACCCATGGTGGCTTTGGTTTCGCTAATGAATATGATGTTGAACGTAAATTTAGGGAAACCCGTCTTTATCAAGTTGCACCAATCTCAACAAACTTGATTTACTCCTACATAGCAGAACATGTTCTTGGCTTACCAAGATCCTTCTAATAGTCAATTGAGATGAGTACTCGCCCGCTAGATGGAATTACCGTTGTTGCACTAGAGCATGTGATTGCTGCGCCCTTCTGTACTCGCCAGCTAGCTGACCTAGGCGCACGCATCATTAAGATTGAGCGCCCTGGTGATGGTGATTTTGCGAGGGGCTATGACACTCAGGTTGATGGTCTCTCATCCCACTTTGCCTGGGTCAATAGGTCAAAAGAAAGTTTAACGCTCGACCTTAAACAAGATTCTGCTTTGGCAGTACTCAAGTCTTTACTGAAAACTGCTGATGTCTTTATCCAAAACTTGGTTCCTGGAGCTGCTGCCCGTATGGGACTTACAGCGCAAGCATTGCAGCAAGAAAATCCAGGACTCATCCTATGCGCTATTTCAGGATATGGCAATGATGGTCCCTATCGTGATAAAAAAGCTTACGATCTTTTAATACAAAGCGAAGCAGGCTTTCTATCCATTACGGGAACGCCAGAAACACCCAGTAAGGCTGGTAACTCCATTGCCGATATTGCTGCTGGTATGTATGCCTACACTAATATCTTGGCTGCCCTCTTGCAAAGAGAAAAGACCGGTAAAGGGACGGTAATCGATATCTCCATGCTGGAGGCACTAACCGAGTGGATGAGCTTTCCGCTGTACTACGCTTATAAAGGTGCCAATCCACCGCCCAGAAACGGTGCATCTCATGCCACCATTTATCCATACGGCCCCTTCAAGGCTGGTGATGGCAAGACTGTCATGCTTGGGCTTCAAAACGAACGTGAGTGGGTGCAGTTCTGCGAAGTGGTATTAGAGAGCCCCGCACTTGCTCAAGATGAGCGCTTTGATAAGAATTACAAGCGCAATGAAAAGCGTGCTGAATTACTTGAAATTATTAACACCTGTTTTAGCAAGCTCACTGCAGAGCAACTGATCACTAAACTAGATAAAGCTCAAATTGCGAATGCGCATCTCAATGACATGGAAGGGCTTTGGAATCACGAACAACTTAAAGCACGTCATCGCTGGACCGAGGTGGGAACCCCAAATGGCAATATTGCAGCGCTATTACCACCAGGATTAAATGACAGCTATGACTATCGTATGGATCCCATTCCGGCGGTAGGCGAACACACTGACTCCATCTTAAAAGAGCTGGGTATGGCAGAGTCTGATATTGCCAGTATGCGCGCTAGTGGCGCAATTTAAAATATCTCAACGTTCAAATGCGGATCACTAAAATTAGCCTGCTGCACCCTGCCGTCTAATCCGCGCCAAATAAATCTCACCCTCAACCAAATCTTGGCACTGCATGCATTTATTGCAAATGGATGCCTGCTCCCGCAACTCCTCGATTGAGTCGATGGAATGAGTATCAAGGTACTCTCGTAGATCCACATCAAGGATCTCATTACAGAGGCAAACTACTTGTGCCATGAGTCGGAAAATGGGGGTTTGGGTTGCATTAAGCTCATTTTGCCATTGCCTTGCTAGAATCAAGCCCATGTTGACTGCTTTTCAAGACGCCCTTGCTCTGCTCACCCATTTAGATGGTGGGGTTCTAGGCATCGTGCTGGTTTCTATCCAAGTAAGCTTAACCGCACTACTTTTTGGAACCTTGATTGGCCTTCCTTTAGGAGCCTTATTGGCTACCGAAGAATTTACAGGCAAAAAATCGGTTGTTATTGCCTTAAATACCTTAATGGGGGTCCCAACAGTGATTATTGGGGTCTTGGTTTACCTCATGCTGTCCCGTTCAGGCCCCATGGGGGCATGGGGATGGTTATTTACACTCAAGGGCATGATTGTGGCCCAAACTCTTCTGACAACCCCCTTAATTGCAGCCCTGAGCCGTCAAATCTTGGAAGATTCCTGGAGAATTCATCGCGATACCTTCTTAAGCCTGAGATTGCCCCCAATATCACGCTTTAAGTGGCTCATTTGGGATTGTCGCTTCTCTCTCACTATTGCCATCCTAGCTGGCCTTGCTAGAGCGATTTCTGAGGTTGGTGCAGTCATGATTGTGGGTGGCAACATTCAAAATTCGACCAGAACCA
>CAMBBT010000133.1 GCA_945864455.1 Polynucleobacter meluiroseus
ATATTAAAGGTGCCATAGCAAGGTCCAATAATATTGACGCGTGGCTTTTCGCCTTCAGCTCTAGGTTTGCGTTCTGGAACCTTACGGGTACCGTATTCAGTCCATAACCAATAAATCGCGCGGTTAGCACATTGCCATTGATCTTCATCGATGGTTCTTGGTAAGAAGCGAGCAATATTCATTCCTTCAGGAGTAACACCGCCACCAATCATTTCTGCAATAGAACCGGTCACCACGACTGCTGGTAGATCAGGGTCTAAAGTAGCATGCGCACGCTTCATAGCGCCTTCAGTACCTTCACGACCCAACTGCTCTTCCTCTAAACCAGTCACCACAATTGGTAACTCGTGTGGAGGCAAGGCATCGGTGTAATGTAGAACTGAAGTCACGGGTAAGTTTTCACAACCCACTGGGCCGTCAATCACTACCTGCAAACCTTTGATGGCAGTAAATACATACACTGCACCCCAATATCCACCAGCGCGATCGTGATCGATGACGAACATTACATCATCTCCTCAGCTTTGCGCTTCTTCAATTTCTTCTCTAGCTTACGGCGAACTTCAGCCTTGAAGTCTGGGAAATCTTGCGGAACATTTTCCCAAACGCCAGATTTGTATCCAGATCCAACATCACCAAAGAATGCTTTCATCTCATCAAAGCGGGCTTGATTACCAATCGCCGCATTAATTACTTGGGCTAATGAACCAGCCCCTGCAGGCCCCATCAATGGTCTTGCTGAAATCAGATTCGTAAAGTACAGAGACGGTATCGAAGCTTGCTTAGCAGCTTGTACTACTGGGGTTGTGCCAATTGCCAAATCAGGCTTGAACTCTTTCATCGCCGCTAAATCTTGCTCTAGGGAAGCGCGGAACTGAACGTGAACACCTTTTGCTTCCAACCATTCGCGGTCTTCATTACTCCAAGGAGTACGTGGGCAGGCAGAGCCAACATAACGTACATCAGCACCACTCTCAATTAAGAGACGGGCAACAATCAGCTCAGAGCCTTCATAGCCACTCAAAGTAATCCGCCCTTTAATTGGGGCAGCAGCAAGCACACCCTTAATCGCTGGCAGAATACGGTTTTGCGCAGCTGCAATTAAGTCTTGTGGAGTATTGGTTGATTTACCAATGGCCTCTAACCAACGCGCTGTGCCTTCATAGCCTACCGGTGCTGATCCTACAATGTTGCGCCCTGCTGCTTCAAATTCACGAATACAAGAGGTGTAGAACGGATGTAATGCAGCAACCGTTACGCAATCGAGCGCTTGATACATTTCACGCCACTCACGCGTTGGTACTGAAGCGCCGACTGCCAAGCCCATCGGCTCAATCATCATGCCAATACCGACTGGATCTGCTGGGAAAATTTCACCTAACAAAGTAATGGTTGGCTTGCTTGAGCGACCAGTACGTGGCGCCTGTACTGGACCAGACATGACCTCATTACGTGCGTAGTTCAGCATTGCACCAGCGAGCACATCTTTTGCTTCAGCATGGGTTGGCACACCAAATCCTGGCACATCAATACCGATGATACGAACACCGTTAATTTCTTTTGGCAGTAACTGCAGTGGTACACCGCTAGCTGTTGGTACGCATAAATTAATAATCACGATCGCGTCGTATTTTTCTGGATCGGCTTCTTGATAGACTGCATCACGAATATCTTCAAATAACTTACCAGTCACTAATGTCTCTGAATTAAATGGTACGTAGCCAACGCTACGACGTGCACCATAAAAATGGGAGGTAAAAGTTAAGCCGTATACGCAGCATGCAGAGCCCGAAAGAATCGTGGCAGTTCTACGCATCCGCAAACCTACCCGCAATGCTCCAAATGCAGGGCACATACTTTGGGGTTGATCATGCGGCCCCTTAGGATAGTCTTTTGCATATTGCTGCAAAGTCTCAGACTTACCTGCTGCCTTAGCAGCAGCCAGCATCTCTTCTGCACCAGAGTGACAGCCCAGACCATCACCTAAAGTAGGATCAGTCTTTAACTTTTCCTCTGGGGTAATTGGAATGATGGTTTTGTTCATAACAGCGTATTACTCTCTATTTCTTTAGGCTTGATCGTAAATAACTTCAAGCGTTTTCTTAATCACTACATCTTTGCCCATCATGTCTTTCACGGTAGCGGGCTTCAAAACAACATTGCGACCAGTAATCTCTGAAGAGAACAGGCCCAATAACTCATCTTGAGTTAATGGTTTAGGGCGCACTGGGGGAGCTTCTGAAACATTAGTAGCAAGCTCTTCAAATAGCGGAGCCCACTGTGTGCCAGGCTGACCAATAATTTCATAGCTAGCACTCTTGCGACGAATATCTTCGTTTGCAGGAATGGCAGCCAATACTGGAATACCAGCCTTTTCAGCAAAAGCCTGTGCTTCGCCAGTGAGGTCATCTTTATTAATCACCATACCTGCTACACCGACGTTGCCGCCTAATTTACGGAAGTACTCGACGGCTGAACAAACGTTATTCGCAACATAGAGGGATTGCAAATCGTTACTAGCAACCACGATCACCTTTTGGCACATATCACGCGCGATTGGTAAACCAAAGCCGCCACAGACTACGTCGCCTAAGAAGTCGAGGAGTACATAGTCAAAGCCCCAGTCATGGAAGCCGAGCTTTTCTAAGGTTTCAAAGCCATGAATAATGCCGCGGCCTCCGCAACCTCTTCCTACTTCTGGGCCACCAAGCTCCATTGCGAATACGCCATCACGAATAAAGCAAACATCACCAATTGAGACTGACTCACCGGCCAATTTTTTCTTCGATGAGGTTTCAATAATGGTTGGGCAAGCTTTGCCACCAAACAAGAGTGAAGTGGTATCGCTTTTAGGATCACAACCGATCAACAATACTTTCTTGCCTTGTTGAGCCATCATGTAAGACAGGTTGGCAAGCGTAAAGCTTTTACCAATACCGCCTTTGCCATAAATCGCAATGATTTGGGTTTCTTTAGTCACTGGACCGGTAGAAACTGGATCAGGTTCGATAGCAGCTTCTTTTTTGAGATCCATGAACTGAATGGTTGCTGTTGCTGGGATGCTTGCTGAACTCATTGTAGATTTCTCCAATCTAGGACCATCTTTAAACATTCTTTGTTATTGAAAGCCGTGTGATAAGCCTCGTTTGCATCATTAGGTGAAGAGCGGTGTGTGATTAAGCCATCTAGTTTTAATTTTCCCGAATCCACTAAATCTTTAATTGCTACTAAATCTCCAGGCGCCCACTGTGCTGCGATACGAATACGCGCTTCCCGCATGAATGCTTGCGGAAATGAAAAAGAAATCGTGTCATAAAAACCAGC
>CAMBBT010000134.1 GCA_945864455.1 Polynucleobacter meluiroseus
TTACCTAAAACAATCTTATTAGTAGACCAGCCCACATCTTCTGCGCGCATGATTTCATAGGTCTCACGATTCTTTAAAACACCGTCCTGGTGAATGCCAGAGGCGTGAGCAAAAGCATTGGCACCCACTACTGCCTTATTAGGTTGCACTACAAAGCCCGTAATATGAGAAACCAACTTAGATGCCGGAACAATTTGGCTTGCATCTATACCGCACACCATATCAAAGTAATCTTTACGAGTGCGCAAGGACATCACAATTTCTTCTAATGCAGTGTTACCAGCACGCTCACCTAAGCCATTGATGGTGCACTCAATCTGACGAGCCCCACCTATCTTCACACCCGCCAATGAATTGGCAACTGCCATACCTAAATCGTTGTGGCAATGTACTGACCAGACTGCTTTATCAGAATTAGGTACACGCGTACGTAAGGTCTTGATGAACTCACCATACAACTCTGGAGTGGCATAACCCACGGTATCTGGAATATTAATAGTGGTAGCACCCTCATTAATAACGCCTTCAACTACCCTGCATAAGAAATCCATCTCTGAGCGATAACCATCTTCTGCAGAGAACTCAATATCATCAGCCAAATTTCGGGCAAAGCGAATGGAACGCTTCGATTGTTCCAAGACCTCTTCTGGAGACATTCGCAACTTCACGGACATATGCAATGGGCTAGTTGCCAAGAATGCATGGATACGTTTGGCTTTGGCAGCTTTCAAGGCATCAGAGGCGCGTGTAATGTCTTTGTCATTAGCTCTGGCCAAGGAGCAGACGATGGAGTCTTTGATAGCTGCCGCAACTGCAGAGATCGCCTGAAAGTCGCCTTCGGAGCTGGCAGCAAATCCTGCTTCAATCACATCGACCTTGAGCCGCTCTAATTGACGAGCAATGCGAACCTTTTCATCCTTGGTCATTGAAGCACCAGGGGATTGCTCACCATCGCGCAAGGTGGTGTCAAAAATGATTACTTTATCGCTCATGACTACTCTCCGGTTTTGAATACTTTAATAACGATTACTCAGTTTGACTCTTAAAAACAAAAACCCCAGCTATTAGCTGGGGCTGGTATGTAGTGGTTGATGAATTACTTTGATCTCATCAACTCAGGCCTTACCCGCCCCAAGCTTAAGGCTTAGTGCTAGCAGAAGGAGACCTGTTAAAGGTGAGAAATGGATCAACATGGAATTAATATACCCGAAAATTCTGGAATTAGCTAAAACGCTTCCCGCTGAGGCGCTCCCAGGCCCAAATCACATAGCCAGAGATGGAATAGACCACAAAAACGCCGAATAAGGTTAATGGTGGATTAGAGGAGATTAATACAAAGGTCAAAATCATCAAGACCATTACGCCAAATGGCACACGGTAGCGGACATCCAAGGCTTTGCCACTATAAAAACGGGCATTAGAGACCATAGTCAAGCCAGCATAGACCGCAATGAAGAAGGTAATCCAAGGAATGGCGGTATCGCGCACGGGGATCTTATTGTCATCCGCTAGCCAAATAAATCCCGCCATTAAGGCACCGGCTGCTGGGCTTGGCAAACCTTGGAAGAATTTCTTATCAACAACCCCGGTATTTACATTAAAACGTGCCAAGCGCAAAGCAGCGCCAGCACAATAAGTAAATGCCGCTAACCAACCCCACTTACCCAAATCTTTTAAAGCCCACTCATAAGCAACTAGAGCTGGCGCCACACCAAATGACACCATATCGGCTAGTGAATCATATTGCTCACCAAAAGCACTTTGGGTATTAGTCATCCGCGCAATACGACCATCCATGCCATCCAATACCAAAGAGGCAAAGATCGCAATCGCAGCAACTTCAAACTGATGGTTCATCGCGTTCACGATCGCAAAGAAACCACAAAATAAGGCCGCTGTGGTAAATGCGTTAGGAAGTAAATAAATTCCCTTGCTACGTACGCGAGGTTTTGGGGGATGCAGCTCTTCTACCTCGTAATCAAGGCCATCAGCAACTTCATCCGCCCAGTCACTTGAAGAGCGATCTGAGCGTGAGTGGTTCAGTCGACTACGATCGATGCGTCCACGACGGCGAAATGTTGGCAAAATCGTCCTAGTAAAAGAGAGACTGAATTAATCTAGGTCTGGCAAACGAGCCAAAGCTGTATTGGTAGCAAACACTTTATCACCAACACTAACCAAAGGCTGCGCAGTGAGTGGCAAATAAACGTCAACCCGTGAACCAAAGCGAATGAAGCCATAGCGCTCACCCGCCTTCAAGCGATCACCCACGTGGATATAGCAAAGAATCCGGCGTGCAATTAAACCAGCAACCTGAACTAGGGTCACTAGCTGGCCATTAGCATCAATCACGACAGCGTTACGCTCATTCTCAGTAGATGCTTTATCTAAATCTGCGTTCACAAACTTACCAGGGAAGTACTGAATCTCTCTCACTAAACCATTTACAGCGCTTCGATTGGAGTGGACATTGAATACGTTCATGAAGACACTAATTTTGAGTGCTTCACGACCAGCATAAGGATCATTGGCTTTTTCGACTACGACAATCCGACCATCGGCTGGAGACAACACTAAATCACGACCCATTGCAGGAATACGCTGGGGATCACGGAAAAACTGTAGGACAAAGATGAAGATAATCCAAAGTGGCCATGACCATGCAATACCACCTAAAAAGTGGACTAATAAAGTCACAGCTCCAACTAGCACTAAATACGGCCAACCTTCTTTCGCAATAATGGGATGCGGATACATCATCTTTGTTCTAAGCCTTTTATTAAGCTACGATTATTAGAATGCTTAGTTCTTGGTTTGATCTACTAACTTGTTCTTAGCAATCCAAGGCATCATCGCACGTAACTTAGCGCCAACAATTTCAATTTCATGCTCTGCATTCAAGCGACGACGAGACATCAAGGTTGGAGCACCTGCTTTGTTTTCCAGGATGAAGCTCTTTGCATATTCACCAGTCTGAATATCTTTTAAGCACTGACGCATGGCATTCTTCGTTTCTGCAGTCACGATACGTGGACCCGTCACATACTCACCATACTCAGCATTATTGGAGATGGAGTAGTTCATGTTCGCGATACCACCCTCGTAGATCAAGTCAACAATTAACTTGAGCTCATGCAAACATTCGAAGTAAGCCATTTCTGGGGCATAGCCAGCTTCAACCAATACTTCGAAGCCGGTTTTAATTAGATCCACTGCGCCACCACAAAGAACAGCCTGCTCACCAAACAAGTCAGTTTCAGTTTCTTCACGGAAGTTTGTTTCGATGATGCCGGCACGACCACCGCCGTTAGCTGTTGCAT
>CAMBBT010000135.1 GCA_945864455.1 Polynucleobacter meluiroseus
ATATCGCTTAAACCAGTTCCAATAATTCCACCTAAACCAAAGGCCATCGCTTGCGATGCTCCCCAAATCCCCATCCGAACACCCTCACGCCGCGCACTACCGATGCTAGCAAATTGCATCATCGAGCCGATGGCTGCAATCGAAAATGCACCATTAAAGATGCCCAATAGGAAAACGGCCACCTGAAAGAAAATGACATTGGCAATCGGGCCAGACAAAACCAGGCCTAACATCGCCAAGGCTGAAGCCAGACATCCGCCAATCGTCCAAGTACTCAATGACGTTAAAGTCTGAGATTTAGCCTTGCTCGTAATAAAGGCTAAAAAGAGCATTCCAATGAGTACGCCACCATTTTGCAAGCCAGATAATGTCGTTGTCTCTGCGGGTGAGAACCCAAATGCAACGGCAGCAAAAGGTTCTAAGATCAAATCTTGCGAGCTATAGGCCAACATCGATACAAAGACAAACCAAGTAAATGAACGCACCCTACTTTCTTTCCAGACCTCAGCAAAGGCTTCACGAAAACTGGCTTTGCTTGGACTTTCTGACTCGACTTCATCTGCGTTAGTTGCTAGCTGCTGATTTTTAGTAACAGGTGACTCCATACCCCAGATTGCCAAGAATGTGACTATCACAGCAATCACCGATACGGTCGATGACACCATGAGTAGGCGCTCAAATGAAAATGGGGTGAGGAACTTTCCACTAACGCTAGCTGTAAAAGCAAACCCAAAAATCATCATCAACCAAACGCAAGTAGCAGCGGCAGCCTTCTTCTTAGGCTCCACTCGTTTTGCTAGCAGCACGAGTAATGCAGTGCCACTAGAACTCACGCCAATACCGATCATTAGAAAGGCAACGGTTGCCAGTGCGATGCCTAAAACAACGGAGTGACTTAACAGGATTGTGGAGGCAGCAGCCAATACGCCGCCACTAGCCAATACCAATATTCCTCCACGTATCCATGGGCTTGCCCTGCGTGTTTGATCGGAACCAAAACCCATTCTCGGGCGTATTAACTGAATAAAATAATGGATTGCTACTAATGCACCAGGCAAAATTGCGGGCAGAGCTAACTCAATCACCATCACCCGATTTAAGAGTGAGGTCGTTAACACCACAATCGATCCTAAAGATGCCTGGACTAAACCTAGTCTGGCAATTTGGGGCCAAGTGAGATAGGTGGTTTCAGGAGTGCTCATAGTTCAATTAATTTATCGAGAAACGTCCTGCCACTGCAAATGCACTCACCATCATTCCTGCAACAAACAATGGCACCCCAAAACCACTTAAGAACAATGCACGCTTAACTGGGTCCTGTAAAAAATAATGCATCATCTTGATTTGACCGGCGATGAGCAGCAAGATCGCCAATGCTTGCCAATAAGCGCCCCATACCAATAAGAGCCCAATAACGCCAAACTGAGGCGCTAACATCATGAGGCATGCATTCTCGGCTGCACCTGCGATACCGAGTTGGACTGGTAAAGAGAGTACGCCCATCTTACGGTCACCCTCAATTGCCTTGAAATCATTTAAGGTCATGATGCCGTGTGCGCCAATGCTATACAGAATCGCTAGAAGAATCGATGGAGCGGAAGGAAGTAAGTCACCCATCATCACTGCTGAACCTGTAAACCAAGCTAATCCTTCATAAGAAATTCCGCAAGCAGCATTACCGTACCAGCCGTTTTGTTTAAAGCGGAGTGGCGGCATGCTGTAAAGCCAAGCTAATAAGAGACCTAACAAGGTGGCTGCAAATGCCCAAGGACTAATTAGCCAGCCTAATAAGAGTGAGAGACCAGTCCAGACACAGGCAACGTATAGACCCCAAGTACCTGGCATCCGGCCAGAAGGAATTGGACGCTGAGGCTCGTTAATGGCATCCACCTCGCGATCAAACCAATCATTAACCGCCTGACTAGCAGCGCACACCATGGGACCAGCCAGAATCACACCCGCAATTAATAAATGCCAACGTCCCTCAAAGGAAACGCCAGTAGCAATCACACCGCAGGCAAAAGCCCACATTGGCGGAAACCAAGTAATGGGCTTGAGTAATTCTAGGATGGCGGATGGCGCGGGGAAACGGCGCAGGGTGAGTGTATTTATGATCGCATTCCCCACTTCCAAAGGCGCTCGCTAGAGAAAGGCACCACCATCAAAATATGCTCTAAGACTGCAAGCGACAAAATAGCGCCAGTCAATGACATTGAAGCAACCTGAAAGTCACTTGAACTAGGATGAACGGCAGATTGCCATAAAGGAATTGCACAGAGAACGCCGCCGATCACCGATAGCGGCAGTAAAGGGTTCATCGGCTTGCGCGTGAAATAGGTAAATATGTATTTGAGATGATTTGGCAGGAAACGCTCATTGAGGTTTGCAACACCCAAGAAAACATTAAGCTTAGCGCTCTGACGCATCAACCAGAGAATGATAAAAGTCCAAAATCCTGTTTGGTTTGAGCCACCCCAAGTCATGACCGTCACAGCCAATGCCAATACAAGTAAAGCAATCTCATGATGCTGAATCGTCTGGAATGCAAAGTACATCTTCTGCAAGCCCCGACAATCTTTGGGGCATGGCTCTCGACGAGGGCCAGTCACATAACCAAATAAGAAGCCGATTTCTTGCCAACCCCAAACTAAAATGGCGCAGGTGAAACCACAATAAGCCCCCGCTACCGTACTTAAGTTGGCGCTCGTTTTTAAGCCCACTAAAGCTAAAGCTAAAACCATGCCGCTGACCCAAAAGGTATTTTTATAGGTCGACGGATTGCGCTGGTTTAGCAAGAGAATGATCCCAGTGCTAAACCACCATATAAAAATCGCGTAGAGGATAGGCCAAACAATGCTCATCACATTACCAGGTAGGCAACATACGAACATTCGCGGGCAAGGTGTTGTCTTGGACCGGGATAAAGTACAGCTTTACGAACACTAAACCAGCTCTGGCACCCAAAACAGCAGACTTCACTTTATTGATCAGACCGCCCTCTTTTTTATAGGCATCCATCTTCTCAAACAGCGCCCTCATCTCTTCAAGATAGCGATAGAAGCGTGGGTCGTCTAAATTGACAGAAATTGGGAATACCTGCTTAATAATTTCGTTGGTGATGAACAATACTTTCTTGTCGTAATCTGTTGGAGAGATTCTCATCGCTTTGTAGAGCTCAATCCGAGTATGGTCACGAACATACATCGTGGCATATACCGCAAGAATGAAGAAGCGAATCCATAACTTATTAACGCCTTGGAGTAACTTCGGATTAGCGCGCATGATCAGTGCAAAAGACTCACCATG
>CAMBBT010000136.1 GCA_945864455.1 Polynucleobacter meluiroseus
AATATCTGCTGCCAAACTCCTCTTGCCGGGGAACTGAAACGGTTGCGCTACAGAAATCGAGTTGTTGTTGCTGATGCCACCAGGGTAAGCTGCAGATGGCATATTTGCACCGCCTAATGCAAATGGTGAATTCGCTGGCATACCAGACCATACCAAACCTACTTGAGGATTTGCTGGTGCTGCAATTTGTGGAACGGTTGCCTTGGCAGATAGATAGGACTCACGCAATGAACCTAGTTGCGGGTTATTGGTCTTGAGCTCATTCCAAAGCTGACGCAAATCCATCTCTGTTGAACCCGATGGCACACTCTTGACATAAATCTTGGGAGTATTTGTCTTGGTAACTGGGGCAAATAATTCAGCTGCCTTTGAGTTTTGATCTTGCGCGCTTAGTTGCGCCCCAATCGATGGTGGCGATGCTAAGGAAGAGTCGCCCGATTGCACGGTGACGCTCGCAGGACTACTGTTACCCGATATTTGTGCAAATGCTGAAATAGCAAAAGTAGCCATTGCGTATGCTGCAATGCTTTTGGGGAGATTAACCACACTCGTTTTACGTTGGCCGTGAATCAACAAATGCTGCTGCCTCTAAATCAATAAAATGCTATTTTTATAGTCCCTGATGCAGATTTAGATCCTGCAAATACCTGTTTCAGGGGGTTTTATCAATTATAGGTGACAAAACCCAAAAGCCTAATTATTAGGAATAGCTATCTTATTGATTCTAATGACAATAATAAAGAGCTCGGCCTCTGAAGCCTTTAAAACTCAGCATGGATTCTAAAAGAGACGATTTTTACTGGACCGCGGGCTGCATTGTAAGCAGGATTATTGATGTGCTGAAAGTTCAAGCCGGCCAAGATATTCTTGACTACGGTAGCGTTGTAATAAACCTCGCCGACCCGTTCAGGCCGATAAGAGATTGTCTGACTTGCACTCGCATAGTCGCCAATAAAGTAAGACACGCCACCGGCTTGCAAATAAGCACGGCGATAACTGGATAAGCCATTTTGCATCATCGAGATGCCAATGCTGTCGCGTGGACGCGCCCACCTTGTGCCATTCATCCCCATGCCAACAGAGATTGAGTTATCTGCTTCTGTGAAAGACATTGTTTCAGTACGACCATCCGAGGTAAATGCACGAGCATAAATACCAAGGTCATGAGTCAAAGCCTGCTCCCCATGAATACCCACACCTGTTTTGTACTGGTAATTGGTACGAACATTATTAATGGCTTGTGTACCTTGTGCATTATTGGCCGTTACATAATTAGTCGCATCAGAAAAGCGTGCCAAGATCATTTTGTTTCGATAAGCCAGTACGCTTACCTTGCCAGGTAAGTCGTTAATGTTGTGCTGGCGCTCAATCTCAAATTGATCACCATAAGTATTGAAAATTTGCCAATTTAGATCACGCCCATTAGGCTTTTTTGGAGCCAGCATACGAGAGGCCCGCAATACCCAGTGATCAAGATACCACTCACCTGCTAGGCCAGTACTGTAGCCGCGGGCATCAGCAGCGTAGTCATAAGCCAGATAAGTCATATTGCCCCAGTTCATAAACTGAATGCGGGGATCTTTTGCATAACGGCTGTCATCGAAAATATCTAAGGTAGAAAACTGACCGGCAGTTACTACGACGCGATTACTACTTACCGTTTGCGTAATTTGATTGGCATCATCTTCCAATAAAACCTTACTGCCTTCTTGATTAAAAGTCTGACGTACAAAAGCACGTGCAGAATAAAACTTAGCTTGAGATCCAGAAGCTTTACTGCCCTCGCCGTTGGTAAAGCCACCCAAACCGACAAGGCCAGAGAATGGCACGCCAGAGATGACTTCTGGATTGAAGTAGATATCGGTATCTGGAGCAACCCTAGCGCCAAAGAATAGTGTTCCGGACCAGGTATAGCTCATCGACTTCTCAGCAGCCAAACTATTCATACCGGAATAGCTTGATGTGAAATTGTTATAGCGTTGGTTAACGTAGGTAGTTTGACCGTGGATGTTCATCGGCAAACCCAAGAACTCACCTTCTGTTGGTAAATCTTGAATCGGTGATACAAAGCTTGCAATTTGGTCAGCGCCTGATCCTGCCCTCTGCGCAAATGCAGAGGCGCCCAGAAAAGTGCAAAAGATGCTCAACAGGAGGAGGATATAAAACTTGCGGGTCATTCACAATTTCTGATTGGGATGCCAGTGCAATGCAGTAGCAACATACCGATAGGGAAAACTAGGCAAACTTAGCTTGGGGGTGAAGCTCAAGGGTGTCGCAGACCAAATTATCCTCAATCAGAGGCAATTTACCTAGTGTTTATGTAGGGGGGATGACAAATGGGGAATTAGAGGCTGGTGTTTTCGGCTCTCATTGGACTTTGACTGTGCCCTGAAAACAACTTATCTAGTAAGCAAAGGATATTTAGCTGACTATCCGAAACGAAATTTGCTTAGCTTATTGAGATTCATCTCTACCCTACTCACCAAAATATCTTGCAGCATATAGACTGGCAGATCAGGGTTTTCATCACATGCCTTGCCTAGACGGGCCCAATGCTCAATCTGCTCAGAGAGGGTTCTTTTTGCAATCTTAGATGCAGACTTAGCATCCTGGATTAATGACTCTGATAATTTAATTGAAGCCAACATATTAACGGCGATCCATCAAGGCCCTAGCCAATGTACCTGCATCTACATACTCCAGCTCACCGCCTACTGGAATGCCTCTGGCAATGCGGGTGACTTTGATGCCTTTGGCTTTGAGCACTTCACCAATGTAATGAGCGGTAGCCTCACCTTCACTGGTGAAGTTTGTCGCTAGCACCACTTCCCGAATGGGTACGTTCGTATCTGGATTTTCAATACGGGCCAGTAGGCGATCAAAATGAATTTCATTGGGGCCCATACCATCCAAGGGTGAAAGGCGGCCCATCAATACAAAGTAATTCCCTTTGAAACTTAAGGTCTGCTCCACCATCACTTGATCAGCAGGTGTTTCTACAATACATAGCAAGGATGGATCGCGACGCTCATCTGCACAAGTGATGCAGATTTGAGTTTCTGAGAAAGTATTGCAACGCGCACAATGCCCAACAGTCTCAACCGCCTCACCCAAGGACTGAGCAAGTACTGCAGCACCATTGCGATCATGCTGCAAAAGATAGAAGGCCATACGCTGAGCAGACTTGGGGCCAACTCCGGGGAGTACGCGTAATGCCTCGATCAAACGACCAAGTGCATCTTGAGGTGCTTCTATGCG
>CAMBBT010000137.1 GCA_945864455.1 Polynucleobacter meluiroseus
CGCCAATACCTTTTGGACCATAAGTCTTATGAGCAGAAAAACTCATCAGGTCAACTTTGATCTTCTCTAAATCGATTTCTACTTTACCGGTTGCTTGCGCAGCATCTACGTGAAGAATCACGCCACGTGAACGACATAATTCACCAATATGAGCAATGTCTTGCTCAACACCAATTTCATTATTGACATACATCACTGATGTCAAGATCGTACCAGGCTTCATTGCAGCTTCAAGCTGTGCAAAGTCAATCAAACCATTTGGCAACACATCCAAATAAGTCACTTCATAACCTTCACGCTCTAGTTCGCGGCAAGTATCTAATGTTGCCTTGTGCTCGGTCTTCACAGTAATGATGTGATTACCACGATCTTTATAAAAATGTGCCGCACCTTTTAATGCCAGGTTGATACTTTCAGTGGCGCCACTAGTAAAGACGATCTCTCTTGGATCAGCATGAACTAGGAGTGCAACTTCTGAACGCGCCAACTCAACCGCCTCTTCAGCAGCCCAGCCATAAGCATGGCTACGGGATGCGGCATTACCAAATTGCTCACGCAAGTAGGGCAACATTTTATCGACCACGCGAGGATCAATCGGTGTTGTAGATGAATAGTCCATATACACCGGAAAGTGCTTAGGACTAAACATCGGAATCGGTTGCTTTGGAAGGTCTTGTGGTGCGTTCATGATTTGCTTATAAATGAATTACTTCTGTTAACTGTGACGCGCTAAATTAAAAACTGAATTAATTAATGGCGCTTTAGGGGCTACTTCTTTTTTAGCTGCAAGTGCTGGCGCTGGCTTTGTAGCTTTTGCACTTTCAACTTTAACTTTCTTCTGACGCATATCCTGAATCACTACTCCGCGCCCTTCTTGTTGCTGAACTAAGTTACGTAAACTAACAGAGCTTAAGTACTCAACCATTTTGAGATTGAGGTTGCTCCAAAGATCGTGGGTCATGCAATGACCATGTTCATCTTCGTCGCTATGACAACTGCCTTTACCACCACATTGGGTCGCATCTATTGGCTCATCGACGGCAACAATGATGTCTGCAACACTAATGGCATCTGCGCTGCGTGCGAGGGTATACCCGCCTCCAGGACCGCGAGTGCTCTCAACAATATTAAAACGGCGCAATTTGCCGAATAATTGCTCTAAATAGGAAAGGGAAATCTTTTGTCTTTGGCTAATTCCAGCCAAAGTTACAGGTCCATGCGCTTCACGCAGGGCTAAATCGATCATTGCGGTTACTGCAAAACGGCCTTTAGTTGTAAGTCTCATATTTCACCTTGGTAATGGATTGTTTATGGACAGCTCATGGTCAGGTGGGTAATACCCGACCATTCCACTCAACTTTACCATATGCCCCACAAAATTGCTCGGGAATAGCCCCCTAAAACCCTTCTGCCAACTAGCATCTAGCCTATAGAGTCCCTAGAGCGGGCCCCAAAGGCCATTTCCTTGACCTTGGTTAGGCGGTCCCGAGTGCTAGCGGCCTTCTCAAACTCCAGATTCTTGGCTTCAGAGTTCATTTGCTTCTCCAAACGCTTGATTTCGCCTGCCAGATCCTTCTCGCTCATATCCTCATAGCGAGCCCGTTCCTGCTCAATCTGCATTTCCTCTCGCTTCTCTTTGACGTCATAGACCCCATCAATGATGTCCTTAATCCGCTTTTGGACCCCTTTAGGCTCAATGCCGTGGAGCTTATTAAAGGCAATTTGCTTGGTACGACGTCTTTCGGTTTCCCCAATTGCCCTGCGCATGGAGTCGGTCACCCTATCGGCATACAAAATGGCTTTGCCTCGAATGTTTCGTGCTGCCCGTCCAATCGTCTGAATCAAACTACGTTCAGAGCGCAAGAAACCTTCTTTATCGGCATCCAAAATAGCCACTAGGGAAACCTCTGGAATATCTAAACCTTCACGCAATAAGTTGATGCCCACCAAAACATCGAAGACTCCTAAACGTAAGTCTCGCAAAATTTCAACCCGTTCAACGGTATCAATGTCTGAGTGAACATAGCGTACTTTTACCCCATGATCAGATAGATAATCCGTTAATTGCTCTGCCATTCGTTTAGTTAGCACCGTTACTAAAACACGCTCGCGTACTTTGACTCGCTCATGAATCTGATCCAGCAAATTATCAACTTGAGTACTTGCGGGCAATACTTCAATTTCTGGATCAACCAATCCTGTGGGTCTAGCCACCTGCTCAACTACCTTGCCTTGGTGGGTTTTCTCATAATCAGCCGGTGTAGCAGAAACAAAAATGGTTTGACGCATCTTGGTTTCAAACTCAGAAAATTTAAGTGGCCGGTTATCCATCGCCGAAGGTAAACGAAAACCAAACTCTACCAAAGTATGTTTACGCGATTTATCGCCGTTGTACATGGCGTTGAGTTGCCCAATTAAGACATGGCTCTCATCCAAGAACATCAATGCGTCATTCGGGAGATAGTCTACCAAAGTAGGCGGGGCATCCCCTGGAGAGGCGCCAGATAGGTGGCGGGAGTAATTCTCAATACCTTTGCAAAAACCCAATTCATTGAGCATCTCTAGATCAAACCGAGTGCGCTGCTCTAGGCGCTGTGTCTCAACCAGTTTTCCATCTTTGACAAACTCATCTAAGCGATTGCGCAACTCTACCTTGATTGTTTCAATCGCCTTGAGAACGGTTTCACGGGGTGTCACATAGTGTGAACTTGGATAGACGGTAAAACGGGGAATCTTTTGACGAATCTTCCCAGTGAGTGGATCAAAAAATTGCAAGCTCTCCACCACATCATCAAACAATTCAACACGAACTGCTAACTCATTATGTTCGGCCGGGAAAATATCAATCGTATCCCCCCGTACTCGAAATACACCACGCTTGAAATCTGTCTCGTTACGATCGTATTGCATCGCAATCAGTCGCATCAAAATATCGCGTTGACTCATCTTGTCACCAGGACGCAATGTCATCACCATACTGTGATAGTCGCCAGGATTACCAATACCATAAATTGCAGAAACAGTTGCAACGATAATGACATCACGTCGCTCTAACAAACTCTTGGTTGCAGACAGTCGCATCTGCTCAATGTGCTCATTAATGGATGAGTCTTTTTCAATAAAAAGATCACGCTGAGGAACATAAGCCTCAGGTTGGTAATAGTCGTAATAACTCACGAAGTACTCAACCGCATTTTTGGGGAAAAACTCTCTAAACTCGCTATAGAGCTGAGCAGCTAAGGTCT
>CAMBBT010000138.1 GCA_945864455.1 Polynucleobacter meluiroseus
ATGGAGCAAGGACGCATCATTGATGACGTTGAGCTCAAGAATGCCGTATCTAAAGCCAAGCCCTACAAGAGTTGGATCGATGCCGTTAGAGTAAAGCTTGATGAAGTTGATGCTAGCAAAGCTGACTTGGTTGATGAAAAAATGACCACTCGTCCAGCCGCTAAATTATTAGACCGTCAACAAGCATTTGGTTACACACAGGAAGATATTAAGTACCTGATGGCTCCAATGGCCATGAATGGTGAAGAAGCAATCGGCTCAATGGGTAATGACAGCCCGTTAGCGGTTCTTTCCGATAAAAACAAGCCTTTGTATAACTACTTCAAGCAATTATTTGCGCAGGTTACCAATCCCCCGATTGATTCTATTCGCGAGAATATGGTGATGTCATTGGTGTCATTCATTGGGCCAAAACCGAACTTGTTAGATACCAACAATATCAATCCTCCAATGCGCTTGGAAGTGAGTCAGCCAATTTTAGATTTTGATGACATCACTAAAATTCGTCATATTGATCACTATACCAACGGTAAGTTCCGCTCTTATGAGTTAGAGATTTGCTATCCGGCTGTATGGGGCAAGGCTGGTATCGAAGCGCGCTTAGCATCCTTGTGCGCTGAAGCGGCTGACGCAGTGCGTTCTGGTTACAACATCTTAATCCTGAGCGATCGTCAAATTGACGAGAAGCACGTTGCCATTCCAGCTTTATTAGCGACCTCAGCAATTCATCAGCATTTGGTACAAAAAGGCTTGCGTACTAGCGTAGGCCTTGTAGTTGAGACAGGCAGTGCTCGTGAAACACATCACTTTGCGCTCTTAGCCGGCTATGGTGCTGAAGCAGTTCACCCATATTTAGCTATGGAAACTTTGACAGAAATGGCTAAAGGTTTATCAGGCGATTTGTCTGGTGAAAAAGCGGTTAAGAATTACATCAAAGCAGTTGGTAAAGGCTTGCAAAAGGTGATGTCTAAGATGGGCATCTCTACCTATATGTCCTATACTGGCTCACAAATTTTTGAAGCGATTGGCTTAAACCAAGAGATTATTAATCAGTATTTCAAGGGCACTCCATCAAACGTTGGCGGTATTGGTGTTTTTGAGGTAGCCGAAGAAGCTTTGCGTATGCACACAGCCGCGTTTAGCAATGATCCAGTACTCACGAATATGCTAGATGCTGGTGGTGAATATGCTTTCCGTATTCGTGGTGAGAATCATATGTGGACCCCGGACACAATTGCCAAGTTACAGCATTCCACTCGTATTGGCGCAGAGAAGGGCTACCAGACCTATAAAGAATACGCCAATATCATCAATGACCAAACCAAACGTCAAATGACATTGCGCGGTCTTTTTGAATTCAAGATCGATCCTGCTAAAGCCATTCCATTAGATGAAGTTGAATCTGCTAAAGAAATTGTCAAACGTTTTGCTACGGGTGCAATGTCTTTAGGTTCAATTTCTACTGAGGCGCATGCCACTTTGGCAATTGCGATGAACCGCATCGGCGGAAAGTCCAATACCGGAGAAGGTGGTGAGGACCCTAACCGCTACATTAATGAGCTCAAAGGCATTCCGATTAAAAAAGGCGAAACGCTTGCTAGCGTCCTGGGTAGCGACGTCGTGGAAGCCAATATTCCATTGCTAGATGGCGATTCATTGCGCTCCAAAATTAAACAAGTTGCTTCTGGTCGTTTTGGTGTAACCACTGAGTACTTACGCTCTGCAGATCAAATCCAGATCAAAATGGCACAAGGTGCTAAGCCAGGTGAGGGCGGTCAATTGCCAGGTGGAAAAGTATCTGAGTACATCGGTAAGTTACGCTTCTCTGTACCGGGCGTTGGTTTGATTTCTCCCCCTCCACACCATGATATTTACTCGATTGAAGATATTGCTCAGTTAATTCATGACTTGAAGAACGTCAACCCAAAAGCAGATATTTCTGTGAAGTTGGTGTCTGAAGTGGGTGTAGGTACAGTTGCTGCCGGTGTTGCCAAGGCAAAAGCAGATCACGTGGTGATCGCTGGCCACGATGGTGGTACCGGCGCCTCACCACTTTCTTCGATTAAACATGCTGGTTCACCATGGGAGCTCGGTTTGGCTGAAACACAGCAAACCTTGGTACTCAATGGTTTGCGTAGTCGTATTCGGGTTCAGGCTGATGGCCAAATGAAGACGGGTCGTGATGTCGTGATCGGCGCATTGTTGGGGGCAGATGAATTTGGTTTTGCAACAGCGCCATTGGTAGTTGAAGGATGCATCATGATGCGTAAGTGTCATTTAAATACTTGCCCTGTTGGAGTTGCAACTCAAGACCCAGAATTGCGTAAGAAATTCTCTGGTAAGCCTGAGCATGTTGTGAATTTCTTTTTCTTTATTGCACAAGAGGCTCGCGAGATCATGGCGCAATTGGGTATTCGTAAGTTTGATGACTTGATTGGCCGCGTTGATTTATTAGATACTCGTAAGGGTATTGATAACTGGAAAGTACATGGCTTAGATTTCAGCAAGATCTTTGCTGAGCCACAAGTGGCAAGCGATGTTCCACGTTACCAAGTACTCACCCAAGATCATGGCCTGGCAAGTGCTCTAGACAATATCTTGATTGAGAAGAGTGAGCCTGCCTTAGAGCGTGGCGAGAAAGTGTCATTTATCGTGCCAGTGAAGAATGTGAACCGCACTGTTGGCGCAATGCTTTCTGGTGAGGTTGCGCAGCGTCACGGTCATGCTGGTTTACCTGATGACACTATTCATATTCAATTGAATGGTACTGCTGGCCAAAGTTTTGCAGCTTTCTTGGCTCACGGTATCACTTTGGATCTAGTTGGTGATGGCAATGACTATGTTGGTAAGGGCTTATCTGGTGGACGTGTGATCGTTCGTGCGCCACATGAGTTTCGTGGTGATACAGCGATGAACATCATTGTTGGCAATACCGTTTTGTACGGTGCCATTGCTGGCGAAGCCTTCTTTAATGGCGTTGCTGGTGAGCGTTTTGCAGTGCGTAATTCTGGAGCCACTACGGTTGTGGAAGGTACTGGTGATCATGGTTGCGAATACATGACTGGTGGAACTGTGGCAGTGCTTGGTACCACTGGGCGTAACTTTGCTGCAGGTATGAGCGGTGGCATTGCTTATGTCTATGACGAAGATGGCATGTTCGCTAAGCGCTGCAATACCAGTATGGCAACTTTGGAAAAAGTATTGCCTGCAGCAGAGCAAATTGCCAAGAT
>CAMBBT010000139.1 GCA_945864455.1 Polynucleobacter meluiroseus
CAAAACCTTCCCACTGATCAAAACCAATTGCCGCTTTGACTCGCACAATGTTTCCACGATTCTCAGGAAGATTGCAATTCACTGTTATTGCCAAATCACCCAGACTGCAGTTCAGTGTATTCATCATCTTCTGCGATACCGTGAGCGTACTTTTTCTCGCTCTACAAACATGAAGTGGCTAAAGATTCCTTGGCTGCAGACTAAAAAGAGTCCCAATATGAACCACAAGCACAAGCCAAGATCCAAACCGCCGGCAGACTGAGCCATCCAACTCAAAAACATGAATAAGATCCCAATAAATTTGATCATTTCTACCCCCATTAATCAGTGAAATAAGGCACTTCTAGGGTGTAGATTAATTACTTGCTAGCTCAATAAATGAGCTCTAAACTGAATAAAGTAATAAAAACAATAAAAATCCTTATCTAGGGGGCTTTATGAGTGATATGGAACGGCTGCATCGCATTACATACATGATTCAGCATCGTAAATGCGTGCCCATTGAAGATTTTTTAGATGAGCTCGAGATCTCCAAGGCTACCTTTAAACGAGATCTCGATTACCTGCGCGATCGCCTGAAGGCTTCCATTACCTACGACCGCTATTTAGGCGGATATAAGTTTGAAAATCCAGATGGAATCAATAAGATTGAAATGCCTGGTCTTTGGTTCTCTGAAAAAGAGGCTACTGCCTTAGTGCTGATGCAGCACTTACTCTCCTCTTTAGATCAAGGCGGCTTAATTGGTCCGCACATTGAACCCCTCACTGCCATCATTGATGGCATTTTGGGTCAAAGTGAAACGACTGCTAAAGAATTACGCAAGCGTATTAAGGTCATTGGTATGGGCTCACGCAAGAACTCGATTGAGAACTTTGCAGAGATTGGCGCTTCCCTACTAAAACGCAATCGCTTACAGATTGATTACTATTCCAAAGGTAAGGACGAATATACCGAGCGTGAGATCTCTCCACAGCGTTTGATCTATTACCGAGAGAATTGGTATCTCGATGGCTATTGCCATATGCGCAATGGCTTACGCAGCTTTGCTGTGGATGGTATTCAGAGTGCGGTCTTGACGAATAAGAAAGCACAAGAGGTTTCAGAAAAAGAGTGTCATGAGCATTTTGCCCAGAGCTATGGCATTTTCTCTGGTAAAGCTACGCAAAGAGCCAAGCTACGCTTTACTCCAGAACATGCCCGCTGGGTTGCTGGTGAACACTGGCATGGCCAACAAATCGGCAGCTTTGATAAACAAGGCTACTACATCCTTGAATTTGATTTTGACCAAGATCCTGAGCTGATTATGGATATTCTCAAACACGGCTCTGGTGTTGAGGTAATTGCACCGCTAGGGCTCAAAAATAAAGTTAAAAAAGAGCTAGAGAAAACTTTAGCCAGCTACCAAATTTAAGCTCTATTTTCTAACCAACTTGTGGCCAACCTTTTAGCATCCAATAGTTGATCCGAGATCAACTTCGGGTTATGAGCCCGTAGGTCATTTTTTGAGTTGCTGGGGATTGTTTCTCCCTTTTTTACTCACTGAGGAATACTAGGCTCGTCAATTTCTAACAAGCTAGTCATGAGTTTTTACTGGCCTAACTCAGATTTATACCTGGCCCTGCCTTGTTCCAGCAAAGTATCAAAAATCTTCTCTAGCTTGGAATTTGAACCTCGAATACCCGAGACAACTTGGGATGCCCATTCAAAATATTCCTGCTTTCTTTTAATATCCCAGCCTGCAGGAGGGGAAGCCAAAATATCACGAAGATTGCAGATCTTGTCAGCCAACTTAACTAACTTGGCTTCATGGGAGGAATGAGCGGCATGTGCAATTTGCTGTAACTTACGCTCTGCCTTTGGCAATGCCTTATCGTCCGTGACCTCTAAAACAATTGAGGCTACGTTTTTTCCAAATGCTTTAGTTAATTCTTCGACTGTAGTTTGAGTGTCTTCAATTGTGTCATGCAATAAGGCGGCGCATAGAACATCCCAACTTATAATGCCGCCCTCATTTACAAGAACATCAACTAATGAGATTGGGTGATTGATATAAGGAGAAGCCTCAACATCTTTGCGACGTTGATCTCGGTGTTTAGTTGCTGAAAAAGCTAAAGCATGAACAAAATGATTAATCATTATGTCATCCATTATAGGGATGAAATGACTTACTCAACACTGACCTGACCAATCACTGCGCCAGGTTTGTTCAGAGCCTGAGCGCGCCTAGCAACATACTCGGGATTTTTAGACTCCACTAGGCCAAGTTGCTTTTGGACTCCGTCTGCAGATTCCACCACCACAGAATCAGAACCTACTGCTTTGACAGAATCCATCATGCTGCCATCGATTTTGGTAGCTGGCTTGATATTCATCTTGAGCGTTGGAATCTCTATTGGAGTAATAGCACTCTCAGGGGTAGCTTGAATTTGGCTAACTGGTGGCAGTACTGTAGTTGGTGCTTGAGCGGGGGCTATGCCTGGCGAGGTAGTTACTTCTTTGCTTGCTCCGTTTACTGGCTCTTTAGGCGCTCCTTGTAACTGCTCACGGGTGATGCCATCGAGATCTTTAAATGCTGCACCAGAATTATTCTGGATGTCTTTGGTAGATCTGGCAATATTTTTAGAGCCTAATGGGAGTGCTACTAGTACATAGGTCCGAATTCGGTTGCCTTCTGATACATGCTTCATCTCGACTGTCTCTACCCCAGTAATATCGACATCGGGGCATAGACTACGCACGGTTAACTCTGATTTTTCTATTGAGGCAGCGTCTGTATCAGCGCGATACATCTTCATTTGACTACGCACCTTACCCCCAGCGCTAGTACAGATCTTCACATAGGCCATGGTTTTAGCCTTCAGATCCGCCATGGAAAAGTCACTGCTAATCGCGGTGCCATTCTCATAAATGACGCCACTCTCTTTTGGCAGCCTCGACATCCATTCAGGGGCTTCACTGATCGCTTGCTTTGCCACACGGGCTTGCTGCTGATAATCATCTGCGCGTTGATTTTGTGATTGACTCACTGGACTAGTTCCACAGGCAGATAGAACTAGCCCGATGACGCCAACTGTCACAACTAAGCGAATGTTTGATTGTGTTTTCATGATGTAAATTCCTCTCTAGTTTGATTCAAAATTTGTCGACTACGGTCCACTGATTCACTCCTGAC
>CAMBBT010000140.1 GCA_945864455.1 Polynucleobacter meluiroseus
AATATTCTTTGAATCAAACCGGGACTCGCGCCCATTGTTCTCAAAATCGCAATGTCAGCTTGCTTCTCATTCACCGTCATCACCAATGTAGACACGAGATTGAAGGCTGCTACCGCAATAATCAAGGTCAGAATGATGAACATCATCTTCTTTTCAGTTTGAACTGCAGCAAACCAATTGCGATTTGAGCGTGACCAATCTGTTACCCACATCGCTTGGGGCACTACGGCAGCCAATTGATTGGCAATCTCAGGTGCACGTTGCATATCGTCTATCTTCACACGCAGGCCAGATGGGTCACGTAGGCGCAACAAGGCGGCGGCATCTTTCCAATGCATAATCGCTAAGGAGCTGTCGTACTCGTAATGTCCACTATCTACAATGCCAACCACTTGCAGTGTGCGCATTCTGGGCATTGCACCAGCCGGTGTTAAATCACTCTCAGGAACAATGAGATTGACACGATCACCAACATGCGCGCCGACCAGAGATGCAAGTTGAGCACCCAGGACAACACTAAAACTGCCGGGCTTGAGGTCGTCAATACTGCCAGCAACAAATTGTTTTGGAAGATCAGAAACTTTTCCTTCTTCACTAGGCAATATGCCTCGGATAGTGACGCCGCGCATGATATTTTCGCGACTGAGTAAGCCTTGAGAGCTCACCATGGGTGCCACACCCACCACATGTGGTTGTGCAGCAACCTTCAGAGCAAGCGGCTCCCAGTTCGCCAATCCTTCTGGCGCAGTAATTTCCACGTGAGAGAGAACAGATAGCATACGGTCACGAACTTCCTTTTGGAAACCATTCATGACAGAGAGGACAACGATGAGGGAGGCAACACCTAGGGCAATACCAGCGGTAGAAATCCCTGAAATGAAAGACAGGAAGCCATCACGCTTACCCACCGTCTTACGACGCTTGGAGCGGGTGTAGCGCAGGCCAATTTCTAGCTCGATAGGAAGTCTCAACATAGCCACAGTTTAGTGAATTACCAAGACAAACTGATGGAATACCTAAATGCCACCTAAAATCAGGGAAATGACTGCAAATTCCATATCCTCCCCAAACTCTAAGAACGCTCTGCGGCGCTTTACCCTGATGTTGCCAGGCGAGGATATCCTTGACTCTGAGGACGAGCAGGCAATAGGTGACCGTCCAGTCAAGGGACTGCCTCATGAGCGTTTTTTACTAGGGGATTTGGTGCCACTCGCACCAGTCTTACTTGTGGGGCAAACATCTCAAGTAGTAAACCCATCTGAAGTCATCGCCTGCCTACAACCTATTCATCTTCATGCTACGCGTGATCACCTGATTTTGATGGGGCAATACCAGATCGATTTGACACAAACTGAATCCGCGGAACTTCTGAAGGCTGCCCTACCCTTTATTGAAGAAGATTTTCAAAGTTCAATTCTGTTCCAGGGGCAGCATTATTGGTTCGTTTCAGCCGGTCCATTTACGAGCTTAGAAAGCTATAGCATCGATCAAGCACATGGTCGCAATATCGATTGGTGGATGCCGCGCGATACCAATGAAGAGGGTATCGCAAAGCGTTGGCGCAAACTTCAAAATGAAATTCAGATGCTATGGCATATTGCCCCAGTAAATGAAGAACGTGCTCAAGGTGGCATGCCAAGCATCAACTCCTTATGGATTAGTGGTATTGGTAAGTTGAGTGATGTAAAAGTGCCGCAGGTAGTCCAACAAGCAAAGCATCTTTATGGGTCACACCCCTTATTAGCTGGATTAGCAAAGCTATACAACATCCCTCATTCAACAGTATTCAATAGTGCAGCGGCGGGATCTTTTGCCTGGCTAGAGAATCCCGAATCGGCATGGTCGACATTAAGTACTGCACTGAGCAATAAAGAATTAGATGAAGTACTCATTATTGATTTTCCAAAAGGAAAAACTCGCGAACGTCTCTTCACGGCTAAAGATCTTGATAAAAAATCTTGGGCCTTCTGGAAAAAAGCAGAGCCCCTTACTTGGAAAGAAATCATTTCCGTATGAGTCTCTTTGCACAACGACCTTTCTCTGAACGCACTGCTACTTGGTTTGAGCAAAGCGGTCTTCATCCATTACTTGCCAGACTGTATGCAGCACGAGGTCTGCAGTCTCCTGAAGAACTCTCGCTCGAGTTAAAACAACTACTCTTGCCAACAGAACTCAAGAATTGCATCAGTACGGCAGCTTTGTTGGCAGATATCCTAGAGCGTAAAGAGCCGATGCTCATCGTTGCAGACTATGACTGTGATGGCGCTACCGCTTGTGCTGTTGGCTTGCGGGGCTTACGAATGCTGGGCGGCCCCGAGACCCCCATTCACTTTCTAGTCCCCAATCGCTTCACCATGGGCTACGGCCTCACCCCTGAAGTAGTTGAGCTTGCTGCTGAGCAAACTCCCAAACCGAAATATCTCATCACGGTAGATAACGGCATTGCGAGTGAAGCTGGTGTAGATCGTGCTCGTGAACTGGGTATGGAAGTGATCATTACTGATCATCACCTGCCTGGCGATCGCCTTCCTAAGGCAACTGCGATTGTTAACCCCAATCAACCTGGCTGCACTTTTCCTAGTAAAGCACTTGCGGGTGTTGGTGTGATGTTTTATTTATTGGTAGCATTACGGGCAGAACTACGTAAACGCGGAAAATTTACCAATGAGACTCAACCCAAAATTGAGAACCTATTAGATCTCGTTGCGCTAGGAACGGTTGCCGATGTAGCGCAGCTCGATCGCAATAATCGTGTACTAGTTTCCAATGGCCTGAAACGCATTCAGGCTGGAATATCTCAAGCTGGAATACAGGCCTTGTTTCAAGCAGCAAGTCGAGATCCACGCAAGGCAAATACCTTTGATTTGGGTTTTGCTATTGGCCCCCGCCTCAATGCCGCTGGGCGCTTAGCGGATATGACTTTAGGCATTCGCTTGCTGTTAACTGATAACGCTGATGAAGCGATGATGATTGCCCAAGAACTTGATCGCATTAATCGCGAGCGTCGCGTGATTGTAACCGGCATGCAAGAAGCAGCCCTCGCCCATCTTGCAGAAGATCAATTGGCTGGAACAATAGGTCAGCGCGCAAGTATCTGTCTTTGGAATCCAGAATGGCATCAAGGTGTTGTCGGGATTGTGGCTTCACGTCTTAAGGAGCGCTTCA
>CAMBBT010000141.1 GCA_945864455.1 Polynucleobacter meluiroseus
GAAATCTTACGCACGATAAAGCTGGAATTGAGTCCGCGATTACGCTTAGCAATCACAACACCTTCGAAGGCCTGGGCACGCTTACGGGTACCCTCAACAACGTTTACGCTAACTACTACTGTGTCACCAGGTGCAAAACTTGGCAATACTTTGTTAACAGTTAAGCGCGCAATTTCTTCTTGCTCAATTTTTTCGATCAAATTCATTTTTAATCCTTAAACATCTTGTTAACGTTTAATCCCGAGAGATGACTCAACGGACTTAACAGAGGATGCAGTTAAAACAATTTCACTAAACCAAAAATTAAACTACTCATTCACAAAGAGCGAAGAAATTGTTCATCTTCTCGGGTTAGCAACCCATTGGCTCTGGCCGATTCAATTAAATCTGGCCTGAACCTGAACGTCAGCTCTAAAGACTTCTGCCGACGCCAATCCGCTATTTTAGCGTGATGTCCGCCTAAAAGCACGTCCGGCACTGATAAATTTTCATATATCTCGGGTCTGGTGTAGTGCGGATAGTCCAAAAGACCATTCATAAAGCTATCCTGGGTAGCAGATTCGCCATCGCCAAGGACCCCTGGGATCAGCCTAATCACCGCATCCATCATCGCCATCGCAGGAATTTCACCCCCAGAAAGCACAAAATCACCAATAGAGAACTGTAAATCCACATTTCGCTCTACAAAACGCTGGTCTACTGCCTCATAACGACCACAAATGAAGCTCAAATTGCCGTATTGAAGGATCTCAGTCGCCATTTTCTGGGAAAACCGCTCACCTTGAGGTGCTAAGAGGCAAATGGGGCCTGTTTTAATATTGGCAGCCTGATGAGCTGCTTTAATGCCAGCGACAGTATCTTCTAGGGGCTTAGCCATCATAACCATCCCTGGGCCACCGCCATAAGCACGATCATCTACTGTCTTGCGAGGATCAGAACAAAAATCTCTCGGATTCCAAAGATGAACACTGGCTAACGATTGCTCACATGCGCGACCAGTAACCCCCCACTGGGTTAGAGCAGAGAACATTTCTGGGAATAAGGTCACAACATCAAAGCGCATATCAATATTTGCTCATCACCAATCACTCTGCCAATCGAGAGTCATTTTTTTATTAGCCAAGTCTACGTTTTGCACTACTTCTTTTACAAATGGAACCAATTGCTTAATCGTTTTACTTGATGGATCGCCAATTACGATCACGCCATGCGCACCGTTCTCAGTAACATCGATGACCTCACCAAGCTCTTCATGTTGCAGATTAACCGCAATGCAACCAATCAGATCAACCCAATAATAAGAATCAGGATCTGCTTTTGGAAATGCATCGCGCGCTAGCAATATTCTGGCGCCCTTTAATGCAAGTGCTTGATCGCGATCGCTGATACCCTCTAGCGCCATAACAACATTGCCGCTATGCATCTTAGCGCTCTTGACTTTATATTGCGTTAGGGAGACTTGCTCTACAGACGCAGAAACACCTGCATCCCTTCGCGGAATCAGAGACAACCAAACAGCTTTAGAAGATAGAAGCGCTACAGGCTCTGATGAGTGAGGTCTAACCTTCACTTGCCCCTGCAATCCTTGGGCCTCAGAAACGGCACCAAGCTCAATCAAATCATTTAGGGAAGGTGTACTCATTTGAAAGACACCTTATTTTCCCAAAATAAAACTACTGAAATCCTGCCGCCAAAAACTCCACCCCAAAGATGAAGTCTTTAGCAAAGTGATTTAAACAGTAGGATTGTTTTTGATCAAACGAGTAACGGTTGGAGATACTTGCGCACCAACACCGGTCCAGTAAGTCAAACGATCCTGTGCAATGCGCATAGCTTGCTCAGTTGCAACTGCTTTTGGATTGAAATAGCCAATGCGCTCGATAAAGTTCGAGTCACGACGGTTGCGCTTATCAGTAGCAACGATGCTGTAAAAAGGGCGCTTCTTAGAGCCGCCGCGTGCCAGTCGAATGACGACCATACTTATTCCTTAAAAAATCTAATATGAAAAAATCTGAGGCTCCAGCCCACCAACTTAACGAACGGTAGGGCGGAAAACCTCATATTCTAGACGAAAACCCCTACTTCTTCCACCTATTTCAGTGTCTAAGCCAGTAGAATAGAATGCGATAAAGTATAAAAAATACATATAAAACAATAACTTAGATAAATATGCTCACAAAAATAGTGCCCCGCACCCCTATAAAGGGGGGCTTCGGGGACTTCTCAAATAGCCTATTTGTGGTGTTTTCATCCTTGGGCATCGCATTTTTGACTGGGTGTGCCAATGTCATTCCACCTTGTAATGCCAAAACTAGCCCTCCTAGCAGCGAACTTCGTAACACCAAGTGGGAGCTCACTCGCTGGAACTTGGCTCCCAATAGTAGTGGTGAGGTGCGTACTCGCCAAATTCCGCAGGGCGAAAGCAGCAACCCCATACAAATCAGTTTTGATGCTAATGGTCAGCGCGTCAGTGGCTCTACTGGCTGCAATCGCTTTACCGCACAGTTAGATGAAGATAATCGTGGCTTTACCTTAACTAAAATTGTCAGCACAAAGATGGCATGCACACCTCAACGTAATGAATTAGAAAATGATTTTCTCTATGAGCTCAACGACTATCGCAGTATTGTTCGTAATGGCGATCAATTGCTGATGATTGGCGCTGATCGAGAAGTCTTAAGTTTTACTCAACGCCCTAATATCAATAAATAAGCAAGTCAATCAAAAGATAAAAGATTAATGAAAAACTCCAAACTGATTTTTTGCGCTCTCGGATTTTTTTTACCAGGTAGTGGACTCAACTGCTTTTACTTACAAGGCCTGAAATCTTTTTGGGCTTGGACGCAATTATTTGCACTGATTGGTGGTATTGCTGGCTGGGCCATCTTAAAGAGCGCAAACTTCCATTCTGCGCCTGGATGGATTCTCATTACCTTTGGCTTTATTGCCATAGAAGCCAGTTGGTTAACGACGATTGCCTTCGGTCTTCGCCCTGATGAAAAGTGGGATGCACAATTTAATCCTGGCATCGAAGAGCACCGTCGTACTCGCTCTGGCTGGCCAGTGATTCTGACTGTGATCTTCTCACTCGTATTTGGTGCTGCTGTGATGATGACCTTTTTTGCCGTTTCTTTTGAGCAATTCTTCAT
>CAMBBT010000142.1 GCA_945864455.1 Polynucleobacter meluiroseus
TGATGCGTGAATTGACCGGTACTATCGTGTCATTGCGCCAAACTGTGGCCAGTATTCAGGGGGATACCAGTGCGACGATCGAAAATCTCAAGCAAACTACAGAGAATCTCAATGAATTTAGTCGTATAGCCAGTCAATCTCCATCAAGTTTGATATGGGGTGAGCCTCCTCCAAAAATCGTGCTTCCAATGAATGGCACGCAAGGACAAACTGGAGTTCAAAAATGATGAAGCACGTTCTGATATCTGCCTTAGTCTTAAGCCTATTTGCCTGCTCATTGCCAACCCGTGCCCCTGTGACTCCAACAAGTTATATGGTAAATCCTGAGCGTAGTGGCTCACCCTTGAAGAATCGCACTAGCTATTGGCTTAAGATCGGCTCTGTTTCTGTAGCCGCACCATACGATGGAAGATCTTTGGTTTACCGCTTGGGTGACCAACGTTTTGAAAAAGATTTCTATAACGTTTATACAACGCTTCCTGCAGACATGATTTCAAATGCAAAGCGCCAGTGGATTAATCAGTCAGGTATTTTCTCTGCAGCTGTAGGGCAGAGTAATACCTTCTTTCCGTATTACACCTTGCAAGCTACCGTTAATGAATTCTATGGAGACTACCGTGTAAGGCCGGAGGCAGTCGTCAGTATTGAGTTTTTCCTGACTGTGGAAAACGGTGGCAAAGTTAATCCTATCATTGGTAGTAATCGCTATACCAAGCGGATTTCGCTAAAAGACAATACGCCCGCTGCTTTAGTACTAGGTCAGCAGCAGGCTCTTGCTGAGATCTTCAAGGAATATGAGGTTCAGCTGGATAAATATGCCACTAATCTGCCTAAACCCTTAAGGCATTAAGATTAGGATAAGCGGTACCTACAAATAACTAGCCGGGAGATGAGATGGATTTAGGAATCAAAGGTAAAGTCGCATTGGTCATGGCATCTAGCCGTGGTTTGGGTCAAGCAATGGCAGTCTCATTAGCGCGTGAGGGCGTAAAGGTTGCCGTTACTGGGCGCAGTCCAGAAGGCTTGCAAAAATCAGTTGAACTTATACAAGCTGCTGGTGGTACAGCCTTAGCGCTGAACTGGGATCTTGCTGATGCATCTGTGATTGATAGCTTAGTTTCGAGGGTGGAAAAAGAGCTAGGCCCAATTGACATCTTAATTAACAATACCGGTGGACCGCCGCCAACACCCGCCGCTGGACAAGATCCTGCACTCTGGCAAAAAAGCTTTAACGATATGTTCTTATCGCTCATTGCGATTACTGATCGTGTTTTACCTGGCATGCGCCAACGTCAGTGGGGCCGCATTATCACCAGCACTACTTCAGGTGCCATTGCCCCGATTAAAAACTTAGCAATCTCCAATACCTTGCGCGCAGCATTGCTAGCATGGTCTAAAACATTGGCTGCTGAAGTAGCTCATGAAGGCATTACTGTGAATATCATCATGCCAGGGCGTGTGGCAACTGATCGCTTACGCCAATTGGATGAGGCAAGAGCAAAGCGCGAAAGTATTTCTTATGAAGAGGTGGTGAAGGCAAGCTTGAGACAGATTCCAATGGGGCGCTATGGCGATCCTAAAGAGTATGGCGATGCTGCTGCCTTCTTAGCCAGTCAAAACGCATCCTTTATTACTGGTACCATCATGCGCGTGGATGGTGGCCAGACACAGGCAATTTGAAGCAGTCCTTAGTGAGCTTCCTGCGGGGTTTAAAACAGGAGCTGCGTTCTCATGAATTAGCTTGGCTCTTTGTAGCGCTAACACTTTCAGTGACTGCTCTATCAAGCGTCAGCTTTCTGGCTGATCGGATGCAAAGGGCGTTTCAGTTTGATGCTCGCCAATTGCTGGCTTCTGATGGACTGATTGCGGCAGATCAACCATTACCAGAACGCTTTCTGGTTGAGGCGCGAAGTAGAGGGTTGCAGGTAGCACAAACCATTGTGTTCCCCAGCATGGCAAACGTTGGGACTCGTAGTAAGTTAGCCTCCTTAAAAGTAGTTAGTCCACTGTACCCTTTACGAGGTGCACTACAGGTTCAGTCTAGCAATGCCACTTTGAACTCTGGACCACCGCCAGGATCGGTCTGGATCGATCCAGTCATGTTGGCGAGTTTGCAAGCAAAACTAGGCGATCAAATGAGTCTAGGGCAGAAAACATTTCTGATTGCTGGTGTAATTGAACGTGAAATTGATCGTGGCGCGGGTTTTATGAACTTTGCCCCCCGCGTCATGATGTCATTAGATGATTTGCCAGCAACAGGCTTGATCGGTCTTGGTAGTAGGGTGACTTATCGATTACTTCTCGCTGGGCCTGACAAAGAGGTTGCGTCGTATGAGAAGTGGGTAAAGACCTATATTGATTCTGAAGGCTTGCGTGGTTTACGACTTGAGACCTTAGAAAACGCCCAGCCTATTATGCGAAAGACCTTGGAGCGAGCCGAGCGTTTCCTTTCTTTAATAGCAGTCTTAACTGCGATGGTTGCAGCCGTAGCAATTGCCTTGTCAGCCCGCCGTTACTCACTGAAACAAGCCGATGGTTGCGCAGTTCTCAAATGCTTTGGCGCTACTTCAGCCATTATTCTAAAAAAACAAATCACCACGATCTTGAGCTTAGGAATCCTTGCTGCTGCCTTAGGATCAGCTCTGGGCTATCTAGTGCAATTGGCGCTCACTTTTTTATTAGGTAATTTGATTTTGACAAGCTTGCCTAGCATCTCAATTTGGCCGATTGTGTGGAGTTCGCTCTTTGCTTGGTTCTTACTGATTGGCTTTGCCGGGCCGCCGTTATTTGCATTGGTTAAGGTTTCGCCGATACGGCTTATTCGTAAAGAATTTGACAGTATCAATCGCTCTTCCATTTGGGTTGCTATTTGTGGATTAGGCACTGCTGCAACTTTAATTGCGCTTGCGGCAAGAGACTGGAAACTGGCATTTTGGGCATGCCTGAGTTTTGGTGGCGCAATCATCCTTTTTTCTGGGTGTGCTTGGCTAGTATTAAAACTGCTCACCAGAATTCAGACAAAGAACTTCGCCATTCGTTTTGCAATCACAGCACAAAGCAGACGTTCTGGCTTTGCAGTCATGCAAATCACTTCGCTAGGCATTGCCTTAATGGCGTTATTGATGATCTTGCTATTGCGGCAAGA
>CAMBBT010000143.1 GCA_945864455.1 Polynucleobacter meluiroseus
CCATTTGATTTATCCCATTCCAGAAGCTGGTGGTCTTGGTGTTCATCTCACTTTAGATATGGCGGGACAAGCCAAGTTTGGTCCTGATGTGGAATGGCTCCATATAGAAAACGAAGAGCAAATTGATTACACAGTAGATGCAAAAAGGGGAGAAGGTTTTTATGCAGCCGTGAGAAAGTACTGGCCAGAGCTCAAAGATAATGCTTTACAGCCAGATTATTCGGGCGTCAGGGCCAAAATAGTTCCGCCAAATACCCCAGCAGGAGACTTCTGTTTTAACGTACCGCAAGACCATGGCCTGCAAGGGCTCTACAACTTATACGGCTTTGAGTCCCCAGGATTAACCTCCAGCATTGCCATTGCTAGGTATTTGGAAGGAAAAATCAAAAGTTCCTAGTTTTTTAATGAAGCGCTTCGAAGGGGTTTAGTAACTGAAGTTTGAAGCGCTTGAAGTCTTTGATATTTCGCGTTACGACAATCAAATCTTTCTCAATAGCTGTTGCAGCAATCATCGCATCTTCTCTAACAGTATTTGTTTGGCTGTGCATCAGCTTCGCCCAAAGCCTAAAAGTAGAGCCTGTCATTGGCAATACATTGTGAATATTAGAAATTCCTTGTAACCATTGCTCTAAGATTTCAGCTTTCTTTTTATCTTGTGTACGGGTAAGTTCAATACCGACTTGAATCTCGCCAATAGATACTGCAGAAATGAATAAATCTTCTTCAGTAATATTTTTGTACCACTCCAAGACGGCACCATGTGGCTTCGGTCTGCGTAGTTCGGAGATGATGTTGGTGTCCAATAAATACATGGGCCATCTCAAAGTTTGATAGGTTTGCGAGATGCGCCTTGGCCACGTTTGGGAATGATTAATTCACCCCTTGCCTCCTCTGACAGCAGAAGTGATTTGAGTGATGGTTTCGCTAATTTTTTCAATGTATTCCACTCCTTAATTGTTATTAGTACTGCAGTCTCATGACCGCGCTTTGTGACTACTTGAGGTCCTTCGGCAAGACACGCATTCAGAAGTTCGCTAAATTTTGCTTTGGCATCCTGTACGGCCCAGTGGTTATTCATCGCTTTTCTCCTGACTAGATACCTGACTAGTTTAGCAGAAATAATAAGCCTATGGACCTATTAAATAGTCTCTTTCAAGGTTACTAAAGTCAAAAAATAGGATTTTTATGAAGGACTAGACTGAATTACTTATAATCTAGGGCTTGAATCGCAAATGGAAGAGTGGCAGAGCGGTTGAATGCACCAGTCTTGAAAACTGGCGAGGATGAAAGTCCTCCGTGAGTTCGAATCTCACCTCTTCCGCCACTTAGCTTATTAGGCTACTGCCTTAAGGATTGAGATTCAATATTAAGGCGTAAACGCACCGCCAGCTTCCAAGGCCTTTAGCTCATCCCCCGCAATACCAAGTTCAGCCAAAACTTCACTGGTGTGTTCACCCAATAGTGGAGGGTGTCTATGAACCTGCTGGGGAGTACCCATCATCTTGACTGCAAATCCAATATTGGGAACGGTGCCTTCAATCGGATGATCAATTTCCATCCGCATTTTGCGATGACGGCCGTGCTCACTATCAAAGGCTTCTGGGTAGGTATTGATTGGGCCTGCAGGTATTCCGGAGGAAAGCAGATCATCGACCCACTCATGACTTGCTCTAGTGATAAAAGTTTTCTCAAGTTCAGTGGCAAGTTCTAAACGATTAGCTAAGCGCAGGGGATTTGTTTTAAAACGGGCATCTTCAAATAATTCTGGACGGCCAATTTTGTCGCAAAGAAGTTTCCACAACTTTTGATTCGTAGCGCCCATCACAAAATAGCCATCAGCAGCTTTCATGGCTTGATAGGGTGCACTCATATGATTGGCAGTGCCTAGCTTATAGGGCTCAACACCGGTACCCCAATATTGCGAGGTATCCCAGATGGAAAATGCTAAAGCAGAGTCAAACAGTGAGGCATCAATAAATTGACCTTCACCACTTTTGGTTTTACCAATGTAGGCAGACAAAATTCCGTAGATCGCAAAGAGAGCGCAACCAATATCGGCCACTGGAACACCGGCTTTAACTGGAGGCCCATCGGGATAACCAGTCACACTCATCACACCCGACATGGCTTGTGCCATCAAATCAAAACCAGGACGATCTGCCCACGGACCGGTTTGTCCAAAACCGGAGATGCTGGCATAGACCAAAGCAGGATTGATCGGTTGAAGACTAGGGTAATCAATTCCCAGTTTTTTCATGACACCAGGGCGATAGTTTTCTACCAAAATATCTGCTGTCTTCACCAATTCAAAAAAGACCTTTTTGCCAGCCTCCGTTTTGAGGTTGAGAGTCAGGCTGCGCTTATTGCGGTTCATGTTCAAAAAGCCCATGCTGTCTGAACCCTTCATCTTGAAGCCCATCGCTCCGCGGGTCTGATCGCCCGTACCTGGAGGTTCTATCTTGATAACATCAGCCCCTAAGTCAGCTAGGAGCATGCAGCAGTAGGGGCCAGCCATCACCTGGCTAACATCCAGCACACGGACTCCAGCGAGGGGCAAGGGCCGGGGCGACCCGTTTAAATCAGGCTGGATAGGTGTTTTCGACATTGTTTGCTTATTTTTATATGGTTAGAATGATTACCCAATAGTATCAAAGACAACTAAAACAAGATTGGAGACTGTATGTTGATTCAATTACCGAAATGGACCCTACGTAGCCTGATTGCTGTAACGCCTGCTGCATTTAGTCTCTTTTTGACTGGTGAGCTCGCTAAATACCAGCGCTTAGTCAAAAGCTTAAACATTAAGGCCGAATAAGCTTTCTCTATGACGCAAAAAGATCAAGAGGGTAATGTTGCACAAGTAACAATAGAACTCCGCGGTAATATCGCGCACATTACCTTCGATCACGTGGCTGCGCGCAATGCCATGACAGTTATAATGTATGAAAGCCTGAAATCAATCTGTCAGGATATTGCCAAGAACCCTGACATTCGGGTAGCCATCTTTCGTGGTGCTGGTGGTAAGTCTTTTGTCTCTGGCAGTGACATTGCGCAATTTACAAGTTTTCAAGATGGTGAAGATGGCGTGCGTTACGAAGCAGCCATTCATGATTATTTAAACCCCTTAGCAATGCTGCC
>CAMBBT010000144.1 GCA_945864455.1 Polynucleobacter meluiroseus
ACAGTCATCGGACTGTCTACACTCACCTTCAGGACCACAAGATTGCCGTTTTCAACCAAAGGTGGAATCGTCAAAGTAACGCGCCCTTCTTGAATTTTCGCATTACCAGTGATTTTTCGAATAGCCTCATCTGCATCTTCTTTTTTAGCGAAAACAAATGAAGGGCTAAACCAAGTACCTAGGGTTAACAGGCCCAGCTTTTGGATTCTCTGGAGCCAATGACGGCGGTTCACTTTGAGGGGGAAATTAAGTTTCATATTCATGATAAATTTTACTTATTTAAGCTTACTAGGTACGCCACAACATCCTCGATTTCTTGACCGTTTAAGATCGTTTGTCCTGCAAATTTTGGAGCAACGCGATTCAGGTGTCCAGTTTTGTAATAGGCTGGCATGATGGTGCTCGGATTAAAGTGACTGGCATCCACAATCCGCGCCCTGAGCTGCGGCGCTGTCAGGCGAGCAACACTGATGCTGAGCTCTGGTGCCAGGTTTCCTTGAAACCGCTCTTCCGGAAATGGACCGCTGTGGCACAAGAGACATAAACCTGTTTGACGACTCGCCACAATCGCTCTACCTCGAGTAAGGTCACCGGGGGCAGAAGAAAGGGATTCGAAAATTGAATCCCCCACAATGGTTTGAGCATTTGCAAAACTGAGAGTGAGGAAGCTTAGCAAGCATGTTGCTAGTGCATACCTCATTCTCATCGGTGCAATGTCACAGTAGCTTTAAACCAGCTTGATACCGCTATTTTTCAATGGCACTGTACGCAAGCGCTTACCGGTTGCACGATAAAACGCATTAAGAACAGCTGGTGCTGCAACCGCAATCGTTGGTTCACCTACGCCACCCCAATCTTTACCGCCACCTTGAATGACGATAGTTTCAACAGGGGGCATTTGAGACAAGCGAATTGAGCCAAAGGTATCGAAGTTCTTCTGCACTACGGCGCCTTTTTCGATCGTGATCTCTTCTTCAAAAAGGGCTGAGAGGCCATAAACGAATGAACCAGATACCTGACGTGCAACTTGCGCTGGATTAACAATGAAGCCTGGATCGGTAGCGGCTACGATGCGATGAATTTTCACTTCGTTGCCATTTTTTACAGAGAGTTCACAAGCAGCGGCAACATAGCTACCAAAGGATCTCATTTGCGCCACGCCTCGGAACACGCCAGGTGCAGCCGGCTTAGTCCAGCCAATACCATCGGCTACAGCATTTAATACCGCTATTGCACGTGGGTAATTCTGCATATGCTTGCGGCGGAACTCCACTGCATCCATATCCGTTACTTCGGCCATCTCATCCATGAAAGTTTCAATAAAGATAGCATTCTGGTTCACATTCACGCCACGCCAGAATCCTGGTGGGACATGAGTATTACGCATTGCATGATCGATATTCAGATTTGGGAAGCTATAGGTAATTCCATGCTCACCAATTTGGTCCAGACCTTGATATACCACAGGGTCCTTACCTTTATTGGCAGCAACCACGGCGGGACGTACTGCAGCCAAAATAGACTGTACTGATAAGCGCATGTTTAATCCAGTGATATTTTTCTTATCGTCAATGGCGGCCGTCATCTTACACATCATGACCGGATGGTAACGACCTTGAGTCATATCTTCTTCACGCGTCCAAATCAATTTGACTGGAGTGCCTGGCATCTGCTTAGCGATATTCACTGCTTGAGTGGTGTAGTCTTGAAACGCACCACGACGCCCAAAGCCACCACCAAGATTCACTTTGTAGACATTACATTTCTCCGCAGGCAAACCAGAGGCTGCAATCACCGCAGCTAGAGAAGCTTCACCATCTTGAGTGGGCACCCATGCCTCACAAGAATCCGTAGTCCACTTAGCGGTTGCCGTTTGTGGCTCTAAAGTAGCGTGATTTAAGAATGGGTAAAAGTAAGTAGCCTCAATCTTTTTAGATGCATTAGACATTGCTGACTTCACATCACCATTTGAATTACCCACAAATATATCGCTAGCATTCAAGCCCTCTTCAAGCATCTTCTTAATCGAGGCGCTAGATACATTTTCATTGGGACTACTTTCCCAAACGATATTCACTTGATCCAGTGCCATTTTGGCTTGCCAGAATGTATCGGCTATAACCGCTACCGCTGCATCGCCCACTTGGACCACCTTTTTAACGCCCTTCATACTTTGGGCTTTGGCGGCATCATAACTCTTGAGCTTGCTTCCAAATACTGGAGACTCTTTAATAGTTGCTGTCAGCATCCCTGGTAGCTTTAGATCAATTGCATAGACTTGCTTACCAGTGACCTTATCAGCCGTACCATCAATACGATTGACGGATTTACCAATCAACTTCCACTCTTTTGGATCCTTTAGCGCGACCTCTTTTGGCACCTCTAATTGAGAGGCTGCCACGGACACCTTACCAAAGGTGGTTTTACGACCGGATGGGGTATGGGTAATCACACTATTTTTTGCTACGCACTCAGCAGCAGGCACACCCCATTGGTTTGCTGCAGCCTGAACCAACATGATGCGCGCTGCTGCACCACCCTTACGAACATACTGTTCTGAGGTACGAATACCGCGGCTACCACCAGTAGAGTAGCTACCCCAAACTTTATTGCGCTTGAGATTTTCTGCAGGAGATGGATAGTCATAGGAGACTTTTTTCCAATCACACTCTAACTCTTCGGCAACCAATTGAGCCAAGCCAGTAATTGTGCCCTGACCCATTTCTGAGCGAACGATCCGCACAATCACATCATCATTTGGTTTAACCACTACCCACACACCGATTTCTGGTGTTACGAGAGGTGTCATTGCTGTTGTACCAGTGCCGATAGCAGCATTAGCTTCGGACATGATTGAGAAATCAAAGCCAATTGCTAGGCCAGTAGCGATTGCGCTAGAGCCAACAATAAAGTGACGACGGGAAGTATTTGTATTTGTAGTCATCTGTATCCCCTTATGCCTTGCTCACAGCATGAATCGCTGCACGAACTTCTTGGAAGGTGCCACAACGGCAGATATTAGTAACCGCCGCATCAATTTGAGCGTCAGTTGGTTTTGGATTGCTGCGCAGGAGTGCAGTGGTTGACATCACCATGCCAGATTGGCAGTAGCCACACTGGGGCACTTGATTATC
>CAMBBT010000145.1 GCA_945864455.1 Polynucleobacter meluiroseus
GATTAAGCAAAAGAGTAGAAGACCCGATAAGGTGTGCGACGCTCAGCCCAAAAATCTACAGCATCACGGACAACATCTAAGAGAGTTTCGCGCGCTTCTTTATCGAATTTCTGAGTACAAGGCAAACCTTCAAGCACCACAACAAATCCAGGCTGTGGACCAGTCTTATCAATTGTTGTCGTCAATGCATCTAACAATGGATCAAAATTTTTGGCCTGTTGTTTTGTAAACGAGTAAGAGATCGCGATTGCTTCCAATACTTCACCCTGAGTCATCGCATTTGCGCAATTTGCATAAACGAAATGTTGGCCAAGTTCAATCGCCGCCTCCTGTAAATCTGGCGTACGAAAAGCACGAATTGATTGCACAATGTTAGTGCGCACACTGCGCAACATTGCCGGCGGTCCGGCATCGCGAACGGCCAAAGCGGCGCGCCAAGAAGCAGTCACTTTTTTCCCCGAAACTTGATTTGCTGCATAGGTTTGTAAACGAGATAAACCACCCTGGGCGTAAACATTGGCAGCAGATGATTCAGTCTCTAGTCGATCATTGCTGTCCCAACTTTCAGCCCGGCTATGTTCTTCGAAGCTGGCTAAATCGGTGTTGTCGTTGCGATTATTCATGATGGGTGATAGGTTACCCGTAACGCGCCATCAAATCAAGCCTAAATACAGTACATTTTATATAAACCATTGATTTATATAGGATAAATATATGTAAGCTTTTGCTAACTTAAATATATTTAAATGACTTAAGCAATCCCCCTAGCGTTACTAGCAGCTTCTACTACTGCCAATGTTGTCACGTTCACGATCCTGCGAACGGTAGCTGCTGGAGTCAAAATATGAATTGGTTTCGCTACCCCCAATAACAGGGGTCCAATAGCAATACCATTGCCTGCTGCTGTTTTTAACAAATTATAAGAAATGTTGGCGGCATCAATATTCGGCAGAACCAAAAGATTTGCGCCGCCTTTCAATGGGGATGAGGTTACCGCGCCTGCCCGAATAGTTTCATCTAAGGCGGTATCGCCATGCATTTCACCATCTATCTCTAAATCAGGCGCTGCTTTTTGAATTAAGCCCAATACTTCGCGCATTTTGATGGCGGAAGGGGCATTACTTGACCCAAAGTTAGAGTGCGAAAGAAGCGCCACTTTTGGAATCAATCCCAGTTTACGCATTTCACTAGCGGCCATCAAAGTCAACTCAGCCAACTCTGGCGCTGTCGGATCAATATTAATGTGCGTATCCACTAAAAATACTTGGCGACCCGGAAGAATCAGTCCAGACATCGCACCATAAACATTTGCGCCTGACTCATGGCCCACAACTTCATCAATATATTTCAGATGCGTAGCAGAATTGCCAATCGTTCCACAAATCATGCCATCCGCCATACCTTTGGTAATCATGATTGAACCAATCAAACTATTACGGCGACGCATCTCGAGTTTTGCAAAAGGCTCTGTAACACCCTTACGCTCTGTCAGGCCTAAATAGGTTTGCCAGAAATCACGAAAACGCGTATCACTCTCCGGATTGACGATGTCGAAGTTGTCGCCGGCCTTCATGCGCAAGCCAAATTTTTCAATACGGTGTTCAATCACGGCCGGGCGGCCAATCAAAATTGGGGTAGCAAGACCCTCATCAATAATAATTTGGACGGCACGCAATACACGCTCATCTTCACCCTCAGCAAATACAATGCGTTTTTGATTTGCTGGTGCCTGCTTCGCAATACTGAAGAGCGGCTTCATCAAGGTACCAGAGTGATACACAAACTGCTGCAGTTGATTACGATAAGCCTCGAAATCTTTGATGGGTCGGGTTGCCACGCCATCATCCATGGCAGCCTTTGCAACGGCAGGGGCAATGACTGTAATCAAACGTGGATCAAATGGTTTTGGAATTAAGTACTCTGGGCCAAATGACAGGTTCTCAATGCCATACACAGAGGTCACTACTTCGCTCTGCTCTGCTTGCGCTAACTCAGCAACTGCCTTGACTGCAGCCACTTCCATACCACGTGTAATCGTTGTAGCGCCGACATCTAAAGCGCCACGGAAGATAAATGGAAAGCACAAGACGTTGTTTACTTGATTGGGATAATCAGTCCGGCCGGTAGCCATCACTGCATCCGGACGCACTGCCTTCACCTCTTCAGGCAAAATTTCTGGGGTTGGATTTGCTAAGGCGAAGACTAATGGCGTCGGAGCCATCTTCTTGACCATCTCTTGCTTTAATACGCCGCCAGCAGAGAGGCCCAAGAAAATATCAGCGCCTTCAATTGCCTGATCCAATGTGCGCAGTTCTGTCTCTTGGCAAAACGGTTCCTTCTCGGGATCCATTAATTCTTTACGACCTTTATAGGCAACGCCAGCTAAATCAGTTACCCAAATATTTTTACGGGGGATACCAAGATCAACTAATAAATCCAAGCAAGCTAATGCTGCAGCTCCAGCGCCAGAGGTAACCAGCTTTACATGACTTGCATCTTTACCAACCACTTTGAGCCCATTGATGATGGCTGCTGCAACCACAATTGCGGTGCCATGCTGATCATCATGGAAGACCGGAATCTTCATGCGGGCTTGTAACTTACGCTCGACTATAAAACAATCAGGTGCTTTGATGTCCTCCAAATTAATACCACCAAATGTTGGCTCTAGCGCAGCAATGATTTCAACTAACTTATCAGGATCGTTTTCATTCACTTCAATATCGAAAACATCAATACCTGCAAACTTTTTGAAAAGGACAGCTTTACCTTCCATCACGGGCTTACTTGCTAGAGGTCCAATATTTCCCAAACCAAGAACGGCGGTGCCATTGGTAATCACACCAACTAAATTTCCGCGGGCGGTGTATTTGAATGCATTAGCCGGATCTTTCACAATCTCTTCGCAAGGAAAGGCAACCCCGGGCGTATAAGCAAGTGCCAAATCCCGTGGATTGGTCAGCTGCTTGGTTGGGGCAATTTCAATCTTGCCTGGAGTTGGAAACTCGTGATATTGGAGTGCGGCCTCTCTTAGGGCTGCAATTTGTTGCTCTTTATTGTTCTCTTTACTCATCAGCGTGCTCTTTGGTAAGGCCTATTCAAGGGTCTAATTCTATTCCTCTCGAGC
>CAMBBT010000146.1 GCA_945864455.1 Polynucleobacter meluiroseus
GCTCCAGCTGCAACGAGAAGGGCGCGGCAGATTGCTTGATCAATTTGCAAACCCTGATAATCCACGAGCGCATATTGAAACGACTGGGCCAGAGATTTGGCGCGATACCGATGGGCAAGTTACCCACTTTATTTCGGCAATGGGTACGACTGGAACGATTACGGGTGTCTCAACTTATCTAAAGTCCATGAATCCTGAGATTCAGATTATTGGTGCACAGCCCGAGGAAGGCTCACAAATTCCAGGGATTCGTAAATGGGCTCCTGAGTATCTGCCTAAAATTTATCAAGGTGATAGAGTTGATCGTATTGAATATGTCACTCAAGCCGATGCAGAAGAGATGGCGCGCCGTTTGGCAGCAGAGGAGGGTATCTTCTGCGGTATATCGGCTGGCGGCGGTTTAGTTGTGGCCTTGCGTGTTGCACGTCAGGTTGAGAATGCGACGATCGTATTTATTGTTTGCGACCGTGGCGACCGCTACTTATCTACCGGGGTATTTCCAGCTTAACTCACCAGCCTAATTTACTTTAGGCTTTTTCTTTGCGCTAGTTTTCTTGTGCTTAGATTTCTCACTGGCACTTTTGCTACTTGCCGCTTTACTGGTATCTTCTACCGGTACTACGCTTTGATTCTTATACCCCAATGCTTCTGCAAACTCAGCAACGCTTTGGGCATAGAAGTAGCTGCGGTTGTATTGAACAATCGTGAGAAAGTTATTTAAGCCAACAAAGTATTGGACTTGGTCTGAGCCATCTTTATCTGGGTAAGGTAAATCCACAATAAACGCTTTGCTATCGGGCTCAACGCCACCACTTTGCAAGTCACCTTGTTGTTTGGTTAAGACCTCTTTGTCAATGAGTTCTTGAACAGTGTGTTTTAGCTGTGGCTGTCCATCAGCTAGTTCTTTAGCGGCTGGTATGCCATCACTTTGCACCGTAAAAGAAATTGGCATGCCAGGCTGCCAGCCATGTTTTTTCATGAAGTTGCCAACACTCGCAATGGCATCTTTTGGACTTTGCTTTAAATCGACTCTGCCATCACCATCACCATCAATTGCAAAGCTACGAATACTGCTAGGCATGAATTGCGGCAAACCCATCGCACCCGCATAAGAGCTATTCTGGTTTAAGCAAGTACCAAAGCGAGCGCTATTGACGCCTTGCGTACTGTTCTTGGCTGGTAACTGGCCACCCGCTTCTGTCCAGCACAAGAGGATGAGTTCTTTGAGTTGATCCTTAAAAAGCTGCTCACGGGCGGGTTTATTGGGAGTCTCGGGGTAACTAAAGGCTAAGGTAGATAAGACATCCTTTACCCGAAAATTACCGGTCTGGCGCCCATAGATGGTCTCAATACCAATAATGGCAACAATGATCTCAGCGGGAACCCCAGAATCCTGCTCAACTTGACTCAAAAAGCCCCGATTTTCTTCCCAAAAGGCTTTTCCGGCCTTGAGGCGGATAGGCTCAATAAAGCGTTTGCGGTAGGCCAGCCAATTTTTCTTAAAAGTGCCCGATGGGGGTAATACCAATTTGCGTATTGAGGAAATCGTTTTAGCATCTAGAAATGCTGATTCTAGGCTTTGCAGGGGGATTTCTTGGGTTTGGGAAACTTGGCTGAGTAATTCATTCAGGTTTTGACTGACTCGCGTTTCTGTAGTTACATCATCAGCCTGGTTTACGATGGGTTGGTCTGGCTTTGTTGGTGGTATTGGCGCACTTGCGCAGGCAGCCAGAAGCAAGGCTAGCAGTAAGTAGGAGATGCGAAGATTCATGCGCGCTGTGATGGATTTTTGAGAAATAAACACGTTTGGTGAGATTATAAAAATAAGAATTTTGCTATTAAGGATTTAGTGTAATGACAACAGGATACATAACTCATCCAGACTTTCTGAAACATGAGATGGGAAGTCATCATCCAGAATGTCCTGAACGAATTCAGGCGATCAATGATCAATTGATTCGCAGCGGCGTAGATCGCTTCCTTCATCATTTGGATGCCCCCCTGGCGACTGAAGATCAATTGCAATTAGTACATAGTCCAGACCATGTTGCATTTGTCAGAGACCGCGCTCCAGAGAGCGGTTACTTTATGCTAGATGGTGACACCATTATGAACCCTCATACCTATAGGGCATCATTGCGTGCAGCAGGCGCTGCAATAGCGGGTGTTGATGCAGTGATGAAGGGTGAAGTTGATAATGTATTTTGTGCTGTAAGGCCGCCTGGGCATCATGCTGAGCCAACTCGCTCTATGGGCTTTTGCGTGTTCGATAACGTTGCAGTTGCAGCCCGTTATGCTCAGGAAGCTTATGGCATTAAGCGCGTCGCGATTATTGATTTTGATGTCCATCATGGTAATGGTACTGAGGCAGCATTTTTTAACGATCCCAGTGTGATGATGTGTAGCTTTTTCCAGCACCCTTTTTATCCATACAGCGGACTAGATCCCTCAGACAATATGGTGAATGTGCCTTTGCCTGCATCTACTCGGGGTGATGTAGTGCGCTCGATTGTGGAGGAGCGCTGGCTACCTGCCTTACGCAACTTTGAGCCAGAGCTCATTATTATTTCTGCAGGATTTGATGCACATCGTGAAGATGACTTAGGTCAAATGGGTTTAGTGGAAGACGATTATGTGTGGATCACTCAGCGTCTCAAAGAAGTTGCGAAAGATTATGCACAGGGTCGCATAGTTAGCTGCTTAGAAGGGGGTTATAACCTTTCTGCTTTAGGTCGCAGCGTAGTAGCTCACGTCAAAGCATTAGCGGACATTTAAGTTGCTCCAATTAAATAAGCACCGTTATTGAAAGTACATGATGGCTAATATTTATGAACAAGGTTTGGATCGTAATTCGGCGAACTTCACCCCGATTACCCCACTGCTTTTTTTAGAGCGTTCAGCACAGACCTATCCCAATAAGACTGCCATCATTCATGGTAAGTTACGGCAAACTTGGCGGCAAACTGATGAGCGTTGCCATCGTCTTGCCAGTGCTTTGCAACAGCATGGCATTGGCTTAGGAGATACCGTTGCAGTGATGTTGCCTAATACTCCTCCTAT
>CAMBBT010000147.1 GCA_945864455.1 Polynucleobacter meluiroseus
CTACCTAAAATTTCTGAGAGGCGGCCACTAGCAAGGCGGCGATTCAATTCCATTTGCCAGGAGCGCTCGGTAGCATGCAAATAACCTAGAGCAAATAATGCATCAGTTTGTGAATTTGCTTTGATATGCGGGATATCAGACTCATCAAAGGTAATCACTACCGAGTCACTAATGCCTTTGATAGTGCGCTTACCTGAAGGGGAGCTCTGTGCTGAATACAGGTAGGCAATCATAGTCACTAAGCAGATCACCAAGACACTAGTAACAACCCAAAAAACTAGGCGCAAGAGCTTGCCAACCCCGGTCCATTTACTATTCAATTTCATAGTAATAGTTTAGTGGTTTTAGGCTGCCCAAGCCCCAAGTCTGCCCAGTGCCTGCTTCCCGAGGCTTTCTGGGCTTGCGTGCTAAAATTTCACCTGTCTTGATTTATTTAGCGCAGCAGTTTCTGTTTGTGCGAGCCCGAGTGGTGAAATCGGTAGACACAGCAGATTTAAAATCTGCCGACTCAAAAAAGTCGTGCCGGTTCGATTCCGGCCTCGGGCACCATTAATTTAATCTCTTCCTCATTGAGATCTTGAGAAAAATACATCTAACACTCCTGCTATTGCTTTATTTCTCAGTCACCACAGCGATAGCCCAGCCTATTTTCTTTGATTGCAAAAGATCAGAAAAAGACTATGTCGAGGAATATGAAATGCAACTTACCCTTGCATCCAAAACCCAAAAAGCAAAAATGTTTTTAGATGGTCGTGATTTAGACCAGTCTGATACCTACGGAAAGCAGGAAGTAAAGAGCATCACTCTTGCTAGGCCAAATATTTTCATTGTCATAGACGCCAGCTTTGCACCCGAAGAAATTATGGGAGTGGCTTATTCTGCTGGCACTGTATCTACCCACATCACCCTTGATCCGGTGACCGGAAAGTTAAAGAAGGTGGAAAGAATTCAGGGTGGGATCCTGGGTGAGACTATGGGTAATGGAACCTTCGTTACAGAAGAAATCTGCCTTCTATCTAAGATGCCCTATAAGTCTAAATAAGTTCTGAGTATTACTTAATCGGGCTCAGTCACAAAACCCAACTTTGTTAAGCCTGCGCGACGAGATGCAGCTAGGACTTGAGCGACGTACTCATATTTCACAGATTTATCAGCGCGTAAATTAATTTCTGGTTGCGGCTCTTTCTGAGCAGCTTTTGCTGCATAGCCATCAAAGGTTTTTAAATCAATTGCGGTGCTATTCCAGAAGATTTGACCCTTGCCATCAATCGTTAGCTGCACCGATTCTGGTTTGATCTCATTGCGTACGCTATTAGCTTTGGGAAGTTCGATCTTTACTGCTTGCTGGATGACGGGGAGGGTAATGATGAAAATGATTAATAAGACCAACATCACGTCAACCATCGGCGTCATATTGATCTCAGACATGATACTGTCGTCACTTTGATCATCTTGGATATGAAAGGCCATACTTATTCTCCAGATTTAACGCGAGCACCGGTTACAAAGTAAGCCAGAAGATCATTGGCAAAGCGATTGAGATCAGCGACCATTAATTTATTCGCGCGATAAATGGCATTAAAAGCTAATACCGCCGGAATCGCAACTGCCAAACCAAGAGCAGTCATAATGAGCGCCTCACCAATCGGACCTGCAACTTGATCTAGCTGTGCACTACCAGAGCTACTAATAGCGATGAGAGCATGATAGATACCCCATACAGTCCCGAATAAACCAATAAAGGGCGAGATTGCACCAGTCGATCCAAGGAAGGTAAGGCCTTTCTGAAACCCTGCAGCAATTCCATCAACACTGTTCTTCAGGCTTCTGGCCATCCACTCGGAGTAATTGAGAGTTTGTAATAGTTCACGATGATCATGGGCTTGGTTTTGGTGATGCGCAGAAGCAGTAGCTGCCGATTTGGCAAGCTGGTAGTAGGGATTCAAAGCCTGCTCACTAAATGACTGTATGCCTTGTTCATAAGATGTGGCACGCCAGAATTGATCAAGTTCAGGCTTGAGTTTGCGAAGATTGCGTAATTCCCAAAAGCGAGTCAGCAAAATGACCCAGGTGATGATTGAGCAGATGATCAGTGCAATAGCCACAAAGCGGGTTATGAAATCGCCCTCAAGCCAAAGATTTGCTATGCCAAATGGTGTATTCATAATGATGTTTACTTAAGATTAAATTTAATTAAAAGATTCGTGGAAATTCTTTGTGGTGAACCATTCACCAAATAAGGTTTAAAGCGATAACGCCTCCCGATTTCACTTGCTGCACGATCAAGCCTTGGGAAGGAGCTTGATTGCAAAAGGGCAACATCCTCAACATTACCAGTTTCATCAATAATTAAACGTACTACAGCTGTGCCTTGCTCACCAGAACGTTTCGAGAACGAGGGGTAATAAGCATCGGCATCTGGCTGGTATACAACGACGAGTTTACCAATATCAGTCTGAATGGGTGTGCCACTAACCCCTCCAGCGCTTGTGGGTGCTACTGCAGCACTTTGAGGCTGAGATTCACTCTTAGCCTCTGATGGCTTAGGAGGTGCTTCTGTTTGTTTTGCTAGAGGGGCAGGGGTAGGCGGCTTTTCCTCAAGCTTCTTTTTAGACTCTTCTTTTGGTTTTGGCGGTGGCGCTTTAGGGGCGGTAGGCGCCTCCTGGCTTTTGGTTGGTGAAGGACTTACTAAATTTACCATGACTCGATCATCATCCATTTTAGGTGGGCGAGTGCTCATATGAATGAACTCTAAAGCTGGCAAGATATGTAAAGCCACAACGATCGCAATAATAATGCGTTCTGCTTTGGTAAACGGCAGGCGAGAACCGAGTCTTTGTAAAAAGGTACTCATGACATACCACTCAAATATTCTGCATGAATCGAATGTAAATTCAAATCGCTTGATAGTAAATCTTGAGCCATCGCTAGCAGCGATATTTCATTCTTGCTGCTGATGAAGGTAACGGATCCACGCTCTCCAGAATCAGGATTGAGACCTAAGGTTTCCAATTGACGCCCAAGTTGTTTCACAACGGCATCACTAGTATCAAT